>JAFNAJ010000062.1 GCA_017860085.1 Acidobacteriota bacterium
CACCGCGAGACGACGACTCATCGGGCGTGATCAGGTGATTATAAGCCGCTTGAACGCATCCTCGTCGAGCGTGGGCACCTGGAGCGCACGAGCCTTCTCCAGCTTGCTGCCCGGCTCCGCCCCGACGACGACGTAGGAGGTCTTGCGGCTCACCGATGACGAGACCTTGCCGCCAAGACGCTCGATGGCCGCCTGCGCCTCTTCCCTGGTCATTGACGAGAGCGTCCCCGTCAGCACGAACGTGCGGCCAGCGAGGGGCTGTGGCCCGCCGGCCGCCGGCTGCGTCGCCTCCATCGCGACACCGGCACCAGCCAGACGCTCGACGAGGCGGCGGTTGCGGGGCTCGTCGAAGAACCGACGCACCGACTGCGCCACCACCGGGCCCACGTCGGGCACGGCCTGCAGGGCTTCGACGTCGGCTGCCATCAGGCTCGCCATGCTCTCGAACGCGCGGGCCAGCGCCTGGGCGCCGCGCTCGCCCACGTGCCTGATTCCGAGGCCAAAGACGAGGCGCTCGAGCCCTGCCTGCCGGCTCCGCTCGATCTGTTCGACCAGCTTCGCAGCCACCTTGGCGCCGAGCCGTCGCGGCTTCTGCCCGTCCTTCCCGCTCTCCAGTTCGAGTGCGGCGAGCGCGTCGGTCTCGAGACGGTAGAGGTCGGCGAAATCGCGCACCATCTCGCGCGCCACGATCTGCTCCACCAAGGCATCGCCCAGCCCCTCGATGTCCATGGCCCGACGCCCGGCGAAGTGCAACAGGCTCCGCCGCACCCTCGCCGGACACGACGTGTTCTCGCACCGCCAGACGACCTCCTCTTCGGGCTTGCGCAGCCGGCTTCCGCACGACGGGCACTTGGCCGGCATGACGAACGACGCGGGCTCTCCCGCACCCTGCGGCCGCAGGGAGGTGATGGGCTTGACGACCTTCGGGATGACGTCGCCGCCCTTCTCGATCAGCACCATGTCGCCAGGGCGGATGTCCTTTCGCGCGATTTCCTGCTCGTTGTGCAGTGTCGCCAGCGAGATCGTGGACCCGGCGAGAAAGACCGGGTCGAGCACGGCCACCGGCGTCACGGCGCCGGTCCGCCCGACCTGCAGTTCGATCCGCAGCAGCCTCGTTGTCGCCTGCTGGGCGGGGAACTTGAACGCGATCGCCCATCGTGGGAACTTCGACGTGGCGCCTAGCGCGGTCCGCTGGCCCAGGTCGTCCACCTTCACCACGACACCGTCTGTCTCGAAGTCCAGCGAGTTCCGTGCTTCAGCCCACTCCCGGCAGAAGTCGACCACGGCGTCCACCCCTTCACAGGTGCGCCAGTGGCGTTCCACGGGCAGGCTCATGCGCCGCAGCCGGTCGAGCACACCGGCGTGCGACGTCGGGAGCGTGGGATCGGCGTCGAGCCCGACCAGTTGGTAGACGAAGCAACTCAGACCACGCCTGGCCACGGCCGCCGGGTCGAGGTTGCGCATCGTCCCCGCCGCGGCGTTCCTGGGGTTTGCGAAGAGCGGCTCGTCGTTCTCCTCGCGCTCGCGGTTGAGACGCTCGAAGGACGCTCTCGGCAGGTACACCTCGCCACGGACCTCGATGCGCCCGGCTGGCGCCTCCTTGAGCCGCAGCGGAATTGCGCGGATGGTCCTGACGTTCGATGTCACGTCCTCGCCACGCGCGCCGTCCCCGCGCGTGACACCCCGCGTCAGCACGCCATGCTCGTAGGTGAGGGCGATGCTCAGGCCATCGATCTTGAGCTCGGCGATGTATGTGATCGGCTCGGGCGTCCCGAGGCCCTTGCGGACGCGCTCGTCGAACGCCCTGAGCTCGGTCTCGTCGTACACGTTGTCGAGGCTGAGCATCGCTTGCGCGTGCTCGACCGTCGAGAACCCTTCGACCGGACGCCCTCCGACGCGCTGAGTCGGCGAGTCAGACGTCACCAGGTCGGGGTGAGCGTGCTCGAGTGCCTCGAGTTGCTTGACGAGCGCGTCGAACTCGGCGTCGGAGATCTCGGGATCGTCGAGGACGTAATAGCGCTCTTCGTGGTGCCGGATGCGGCGTCGCAGGTCGTCGATCCGCTCGGCTACGGTCATGGACGTGCCGCGACTCGAGGCGCGCTCAGCGGTCGCGACTCAGCACGTACTCGGGCAACGCGATCAGGGCGTCGCGCTCGGCCGAAGCTGGGAAGATCTCGAGCTGCCGCTGTGCCTGGCGGGCGTAGTCGATGGCCACGTCGTAGGCGGCGTCCGTGGTCCCATGTTCGGCCATGAGCGCCTTCATCGCACGCCAGTCGTCCGGGCTCACCGCCCGCTCGGCCACGACCCTTCGCACCAGCTCCCCGGCGCCGTCGCCGGCCCGTTTGAGCAGGTAGATGATGGGCAGGGTCACCTTGCCCTCGCGCAGGTCACCCCCGACGGGCTTCCCCACGGTGGCGGCGTCGGCGGTGTAGTCGAGCAGGTCGTCGATGAGCTGGAACGCCACGCCCAGGTTGAACCCGTAGTCCCACAAGGCCTGCTGCTCGGCCTCGGTCGTCCGGCCCAGCATGCCCCCGATCCGGGCGCAACCGGCGAAGAGATACGCCGTCTTGCGACGGATGATCTCGAAGTGCTCCTCTTCGGTGATGTCGACGTCGCCGGTCTTCGTCAGCTGGAACAGCTCGCCCTCGATCATGCGGAGCGTCACGTCGCACAGCAGGCGGATGAGGTCGAGCGAGTCCTGCGTCAGCGCCAGGGCCATCGACTTGATGTAGAGGTAGTCGCCGAGCAGCACCGTGATGTCGTTGCCCCAGCGGGTGTGCACCGACAGCTGGCCCCGACGAAACTCCGCCTCGTCGATGATGTCGTCGTGCACGAGCGTCGCCGTGTGGATGAACTCGACGACCGAGGCGAACAGAACGGCCCGGTCGCCCGAGTAGCCGCCAAGCCGCGACGCCAACAGGAGGAGCGCTGGTCGGATGCGCTTGCCGCCGCTGGTCTGGATGTACTTCCCGATCTGCGGGATCAGCTGCACGCGGGATTCCACGTGACGAAGGAATTCCCGCTCGACCTGCCGCAGGTCGTCCTGGACGAGGTCGAAAATCCGGCCGATGTCCGCGTCCGGCGAGGCCTTCTGGACGATGTCGCTCACGCGCGTCGATCTGACCATAGGAAACCGACAGGTGTCAACGCGGCAACCCCTTGGCTGACAAGCAATTCGCTAGCGATCGCGCTCGCCGAAGAGCTCCGCGAAGTTGCGCGATGTCTGCGCCACGACCGTCTCGCACGACACGCCGTGCAGCTCGGCGAGCGCCTCGGCCACCCGCGCCACCCACGCCGGCTCGTTGCGCTTTCCCCGGTGAGGCGTCGGCGCCAGATACGGGCTGTCGGTCTCGATCAGCACCCGCTCCAGCGGCACCTGCCGAATCGTGTCCCGGACGTCGTGGGCTCGGGTAAACGTCAGGATGCCGCCAACGCCCACGAAGAACCCCGCCCGTAGGACGCGCTCGACCGTCTGGCGGTCACCGGTGAAGCAGTGAAACACGCCCCGCAGGCGACGCCGACCGGCCTGCTCCAACACGTCGAGGACGTCACCCTCCGACAGCCGGGCGTGGATGACCACCGGGAGGCCACGCTCCGCCGCCAGCCGTACCTGGGTTCGCAGAACGACCGCCTGCAGCTCGCGGGGCGAGAAGTCGTAGTGGAAGTCGAGGCCGATCTCGCCGACGGCACAAGCCCCTTCCACCGCGTCGAGCGCTCGCTCGACGGTCTGTGCCACCTGCTCGAGCCGGGCCGCATGGGCGTGGGCCTGGTGGGGATGGACGCCGACCGCGAATCGTAGCGACGGCCAGGCGTGACGCAACGCCGACGCTCGCTCCAATTCGGTCGGATGGCCCGCATCGAGAATGCACAGGGCCTGGTGCACGCCAGCTGCGCGCGCACGGTCGATCACCGCGTCTGCGTCGCCGGCGAACGCGTCGTCGGCGAGATGGCAATGCGAGTCGATCACGTCAGCGCACGCGGGTCCCTGGCGCGGGGGGCGTGTCGAAGGTGAGCAGCGCCGGTGCGCCACCCTCGGGGCTCGCCGCGAGTACCATCCCGTTCGACTCGATCCCCATGAGCACCGCCGGCCTCAGGTTGGCGACGATGACCACCGTGCGTCCGATGAGCGCGTCGGGCTCGTAGGCCTCGGCGATGCCCGCAACCAGCGTGCGGTGCTCCGTGCCGAGGTCGATGCGCATCTTCACCAGCTTCTTCGACTTTGGCACGCGCTCGGCCTCGATCACCTTGGCCACTCGCAAGTCGATCTTCATGAAGTCGTCGATCGAGATGCGCTCGGTGGCCTGGGTGGGCGCCGCGACGACCGGCGCTGGCGCAGGCGCCGGAACGCTCGGCCTCTCCGGGGCGGGCGCAGGAGGCGGAGGCGCGGGAGGATTCAAGGGTTCGGTCACGACATGCTCCGTTCTGGACGCCGCGCGGGTCGCCGGAATCAGCCCCACGCGGTCGCCCTCGAGTCGAGGCCAGAGGGGGTCGGCCCGCACCAGCGAGCGGGCGGCACCGGTTCTCCACGCGCCGTCCCGGTCGAGCCGCAGGTCGTCAACCTGGGTCGCCTCGCCCACCCGCCGCAGGATCTCAGCGCACGAGATCGGCATGATCGGCAGAAGCAGCAGCGCGGCGACGCGAACGGCTTCCGCCGCGTCGTAGAGCACCTGCGCGAGCTCCGCACCCGTGTCCGACCGTCGCGCCAGCACCCAGGGCTCCGATTCGGCGATGAACTCGTTCGTCGCGTTGATCAGTCTGAAAGCGGCCGAGGCCCCTTCGTGCAGCGCGAGCTGGTCCATCGCGCGCCGATAGCTGGCCAACGCGTCTGCGGCCACCCCGGCGAGGCGCCAGGGCGCCCCCTTGGGCTGCACGCGCCCGCCACCGTACCGCTCGACCATGGTCGTCACCCGGCTGACCAGGTTGCCGAGGTTGTTCGCAAGGTCGGCGTTGTAGCGCTCTTCGAAGCGTTCCCACGAGAAGTCGCCGTCGCTGCCGTACGGGATCTCCTTGACCAGGAAGAGCCGCAGCGGGTCGGGCCCCAGGCGATCGGCCGCGTCGAGCGGGTCGACCACGGTCCCGAGCGTCTTGCTCATCTTCTGGCCCTTGAAGGTGACGAACCCGTGCCCGAACACCTGCGTCGGCAGGTCGAGGCCCGCACTCATCAGCATCGCCGGCCACACCACGCAGTGGAAGCGCGTGATGTCCTTGCCGATCACGTGCAGGCCGGCTGGCCACCACCGGGCAAACAGCTGGGGATCACTGCCGTAGCCGACGGCCGACACGTAGTTGATGAGGGCGTCGAACCAGACGTAGACAGCGCTCGCCTCGTCGAACGGCAGCGGGATACCCCACGCCTGGCCCGCCCGGCTGATCGAGATGTCATCGAGCCCGGCCTCGAGCAGGCGCACGATCTCGTTGCGACGCACCTCGGGCATCAGGAACTCGGGGTGCTGCTCGAAGTGCGCCAGCAGGCGGTCGCGATAGCGGGAGAGCCTGAAGAAGTGGTTCTTCTCGCGTATCCAGTCGGGCCGCCGCTGGTGGATGGGGCACAGTCCGTCGACGAGGTCCTTCTCCTGCTTGAAGGCCTCGCACGACACGCAGTACCAACCCTCGTAGTCGCCCTCGTAGACGTCACCGGCCTCCAGGCACCGCTGGGCCAGGTGCTGGACGGCTATCCGGTGGCGGGGCTCGGTGGTGCGGATGAAATCGTCGAACGACACGGTGAGCCGTGCCCACACGTCGCGGAACTCACCCTCCATCCGATCGCAGTAGGCCAGCGGGTCTTCGCCGAGCTCGCGGGCCTTGCGGAACACGTTCTGCGAGTGCTCGTCGTTGCCCATCACGAAGTGGGTCTCGACGCCGGCCAACCGCTTGTACCGCGCAATGACGTCGGCCGTGATCTTTTCGTACGCCGTGCCCAGGTGCGGGCGGCTGTTCACGTAGTCGATCGCAGTCGTCAGGTAGAAACGCATTCATCGATCCTCGCGCGCGCGGCCCGCCTCGAGGTAGGCTCGCGTCGCGTCGGCCTGCACCTCGCGCACGGCGACGCCATGCGCCCGGGCCACCTCGGCGCAATCGTCGAACTCGGGCATCGCGTTCACGACCCGTCCGTGGCGACGCGCCAGCTTCATGCGCACCGGGCCGAAGCGGGTGTCCACGGTCACCCGTTCGCGCTCCAGGCACTCGCGGCGCACAACATGGTAACGCACGCCAATGGTCGTGGTCTCCCGGAACAGCGTGGCGACCAGGTCGTCCTGCCGTGAGGGCGGACCGATCACGCTGATCAGCACCCCGGGCCGGTTCTTCTTCATCTGCACCGGCGTGAAGTACACGTCGAGCGCCCCGGCCTCGAGCAGCTGGTCCATGACGACCCCGTACACCTGGGGATTCATGTCGTCGATCTCGCACTCGATCACAGTCACCTGGTGTTCCTGCCGATCCTCGGCATCCTCGCCCACGAACACCCGCAGCACGTTGGGCACGTCGCCAGGGTCGCGACTCCCGGCGCCGTAGCCGATCCGCTCGATTCGCATTGGGGGTATCGGCCCGAAGGCACTTGCGTGGCCGGTGAGCAGGAGGGCCCCGGTCGGGGTCAGCAGCTCCCCGTCGGGACCGGACGAGTATACCGGTGCACCGGCCACCAACCGCGCGGTGGCCGGCGCTGGCACCGGGAAGGTCCCGTGCGCACAGGTCACGAGCCCGCGCCCGAGGTTCATCGACGAGACCACCACGCGGTGCGCCCGAAACCAGTCGATCGCGAACGTGGCCCCGACGATGTCGAGGATGGAATCGAGGGCGCCAACCTCGTGGAAGTGGACGCGGTCGGGCGTTGTGTCGTGAACGGCTGCCTCGGCCTCGGCAAGGCGCGTGAACAGGGCAATCGAGGTGTCGCGCACCCGGCTCGCCAGTGGCGCCGCTTCGATGAGACGTCGGATGTCGTCCAGCCCGCGATGGTGATGTTCCTCCCCGACGTCACGCCCCGCACCATCCACGAACCGCACCTGGGTCGCCGATACCCCCCGTCTGGTCACCCGGTCAGCCACCACCGTCACGGCACCGACGCCAAGTGTCGCCAGCGTGCTCCGCAGCGCGTCGACCGGCAGGCCGGCGTCGACGAGCGCCCCGAGGATCATGTCGCCCGATGCGCCGGAGAAGCAATCGAAGTAGAGGATCCTGGCCACGACCAGTGAGTCTATCCTGCCTCGAGCCTGCCTGCCTCGCGGAAGCTGAAGTAGCGCGCGTCGGCCAGGATGAGATGGTCCATCACTTCGACTCCCATCAACTCCCCCGCTGCCACGAATCGACGCGTCAGGATCTCATCGTCGTGGCTGGGCGTGGGGTCGCCAGAGGGGTGGTTGTGGAACAGGACCAGGGTCGACGCCCCGCCGATGGCGGCCTCGCGGAACACGTCGCGCGGATGCACCACGCTGCAGTCCAACGTGCCCACCGAGAGCACCGTGGCCTTGATCAGGCGATGTCGGGCATCGAGCAGCACGACGCCGAACTGCTCCACGCCTCGCGCGCTGTAGCGTGGCAGGAGGAACGAGGCCACCTCGCGCGGCGACGCAAACCGCTGGCGACGGTCGGCCTGCGCGATCAGCGTCCGCCGGCCGAGCTCGACCGCGGCGAGCACCTGGCTCGCCTTGGCGGCCCCGACTCCCGGCACCTGCCGCAGACGGTCTGCGGAGACCCGGGTCAGCCCGACCACGCCATCCACCTCCGCCAGAATGCGATTGGCCAGGTCGAGCGCCGTGGCACTCGGCCCCCCCAGCCCCAGGACCAGGGCGACCAGCTCGTTGTCGCCAAGGCCGGCCGCCCCGACGCGCTCGAGCTTCTCGCGCGGACGGTCGGTGGGTGTCAGCGTGTTCACGAACGCGCTCCGTGCGTTGCCCGGCCGCCGCTGCGGCCGTATACTCTGTCGCGTGATCGGCCGTTCATTACGCACTGCTCTCGCTCGTGTGGTTGCTCTGATCGTGCTCCCCGTGACGCTCACCGGGTGTGCCGAACCCCCCGACAAGGAGATCAACCAGGCCCAGGGCGCCATCGCCGCGGCTCGTGCCGCCGGCGCCGAGACGTTTGCCTCGACCGAATACAAGGCGGCCGCCGAGGCGCTGGACAAGGCGCGCCAGGCCGTGTCGCAGCGCGATTACCGCTTGGCGCTCAATCACGCGCTCGACGCCCGCGAGCGTGCGGAAACGGCCGCACGGACCGCCGCCGACGAGAAAGCCCGCGCACGGGCCGCGGCAGAGGCCGCGTGGCAGTCGGCCCAGCAGGCCTTGCAGGCATCAAAGGGCGCGCTCGACGCGGCACGTGACGCCCGCGTGACGGAGCGGCGGCTCACGCCCTTCAATAGGGCGATCGACCAAGTCGAACACGCGCTCCTGTCCCTGCGCTCGCGCATCGACCAGGGGGACCTGATTGCGCCCACCGAGGAACTCGCGGCGGCCAAGGCCAAGCTGGACCAGGTCCGGAGCGAAATCGATGCCGCCGCCACCGCGCGGTCAGCCCAGAAATCTCCGGCCAGCAAGCGGCGCTAGCCGCGGCGCGCGTCGGAGAAACCGCACTCCGACGTCCGACTCGCGTACGAAGAACCTCACAACGGTCCGGATCACGTCGGTCGAGGGCCGGCTCATGCCACGCCCGCGCGGACGTCCCAGGTCAGTGCCGAAGCTCGTAAAGGCGGACGTCCCGGTCTTCGGCCACCAGCCGGAGCGTCGGGTGCCGCTCAATCGCGACAACCCGTTCGGGCCCAGCCACCGTGCGAACGTCGCTGAGGTGCACCGCAACGTGCGTGATCCCCAGCGCGCTCGCCGCGGAAAGTGCGCCATCGGCCGGGAAGTCGGCCAGGGCCGACGCCCGTTGGCCATACCTGGGAGGGATGAACCCGCTGTACCCATTCACCACCGGGTGCCAATGGGCGGTCGCGTTCAGGAGGTACGGGGCGTTTCGCGCGATCCCGCGACCCTCGAAGATCGGAAGCTCCAGCAGCACGGCGCTTCTCTCGCGCCCCAAGTGCTCATAGACCCGCGACAACCCGCTGTACCGGTCGTACCACAGGGGCGCCCGAAGCGCCTCGGCCGAGACGATCAGCACCACGGCCCCAGCGACTGCCCACTGCGCTCGTCGGCCTGGCACCCTGCGCAGGATCTCCGCGACGCCGAACCCTCCGAGCACGGCAACCGCGGCAAGGGCCAGCTGGCCGAAGCGCGCGAAGGCTCGTATGGCCTGGAGCGGCACGGCGATCGCAAACACCTGATCGAATCCAGGGGCGTTCGGGGCCATCGAGAGGACGACGGCTCCCACGCCAACGGCGAGCCACATGCGCGCCCTGGGGTCGCGCCACGCCACGCCCGTCAGCACGGTGACGAGGACCAGGCCGCTGGCGAGCACGCCGGGGAAATTGGCCGCCTTCGCTTCGATGAATCGCTTGCTCCACCAGAAGTGCAGCGTCCCGCCGGTCTTCAGGTAGTCTTCCCACGTCGACACGTAGAGCCTGGTCTCGTCGGCGCTGCGCGCCAGGCCGAGCTCGCGGTTCAGCTGCAGATACGGCCACAGGAGTGGCGCGAGAAGCGCGACGAGGACCACCACCGACACGAGGCACGCGCGGGTCAGGCGCCATCGCTCGCCCCGCTGCCACCACTCCCCACGCACGAGGGCCCCCAAGGCAACGCTGAACCCGGTGAACACGAGGAAGTAGATCGATGCCGATCCCTGGATCGCCACCGCACCGGCAAGGCACACAGCGTCCCGCGCCCGCCGACGCCTGAACAACTGGTCGAGCGCCAACATCGCGAGCGGGAGAAACTCGAGGTGCTGCGCCTGCAGATGCGCGAGCCGGGTCAGCGTGTGCGCGTTGAACGCCGCCAGCGCCCCCGACACGAGCCCCGCGCCCCAGCTGCCGGTCCACCGCGCGACCACGACGCAAAACGCCCACCCGGT
>JAFNAJ010000436.1 GCA_017860085.1 Acidobacteriota bacterium
GGTGACGGGCGTGGCGGCATCGGCGGGCCTCGTGTGGCTCGTCAGCCCGCGGCCGTTCCTCGCCGAGTTGCTCGACGACCTGTCGCGCGTCACCGACATCCACCTGGTGCTGTCGATGGAGCTCGTCCTCGTTTCGACCGTCATCCTGATGGGCGTGGGTCTTGTCGCCGGCTTCCTGCCCGCGCTACGCGCGTCGCGCCTCGACCCGATCGAGTCGCTGCGGTACGAGTGACGGGAACAGGGGATCGCCTCCGGAATCCGGAAGCGAGAAGGTCGCGTCAGACCCGACTCACCGCCGCAGGAACTTCACGATCGCCTCAACGACGGCTGGGCTGACCGAGACGTCGCCGAGGGTGCCGTATTCGCTGACCTCGCCCGTCTTTGCCGGCACGAGCAGGTGGTTGATCCCCGGGATGGTGACGAGCTCGGCCCCGGGATCCTTCTTGCGCGCCCTCGCGAGGGCCAGCAGGCGATCGCCATGCGGCGGGGGTACCTGTCGGTCGAGCTCGGCCTGGATGACGAGGATCGGCTGCCGGACGTCCTTGACCACCTTGGCCGGGTCGAACGCCAGGAAGCTCTGGAACCACGGCGTGTCAGCTTGCGTGCGCAGGTCGTCAGGCACGCCGTCCCACGTACCGGTCCCGAGCACCGCGGCCTGGATCTTCATCTGCAGATCGATGCGTGCCTTTTGCTCGGCCTCGGGGAGGTTGATCCGAGACAGCAGATGCCGCTGCTGCTCGAGCACGAGCTGGGCGCCGGTGACGCCGGGTCCTGCGATGGCGGCGACACGCGCAACGCGCTTGTCTCGAGCGGCCGCAACCAGCGATGCCCACGCGCCCTCGCTGTGTCCGACGAGCGCAATGCGCTTCGGGTCCACGTCCTTGCGTTCCTCGAGAAAGGCGACGATCGCTCGCGCATCCTCGCCGTAGTCGCTGAGGGTGGCCGATTCGGATCGGCCGCCGCTCTGCCCCACTCCCCGCTTGTCGTAGCGCACGACGAGGAACCCCGCGTCGGCAAGGGCCGAGGCGAGCTGTCCAAAGATGGGGATTCCCGCCACCATCTCGTCGCGGTCCACCTGGCCCGAGCCAGGGACCAGGACGACCGCCGGCAGCCGACCTCCTGCCGCAGCAGGCTTCGAGATCGTGGCCGCGAGCGAGAACCCGACGGCAGGGATCTTCACCGGTTCATCTCCCTCGCGGTGGAACGCCTGGCGACGCGCGGCCACGGTGGCGACATCCCACCGGACGACGTCGAGACTGGCAGCTGGAAGGCTGAGGCGGACGAGGCGACCATCGGTCTCGGCCACCAGCTCGCCGGCCACGTCACCGCCAGGGTTCTTGAACGTGATCCGATGACGACGCACGGCGAAGCTCCGGCTGGCCGTCTCCACGCGCTCGTTCTCCACGCCATCGAGCGTGATCACGATCTCCGCCTGGGGCGAGATGTAGGCACGCACCTCGGCGCCGGGGGCCAGCGTCACGAGCCGCACGGCCAGAGCCGTGTAGGCGCCAAAGAAGTTGTTGGGCAGCGCGAGCGTGTTGGCGGCCACCTGGTCCTGCTTCTGCGTTGGCTCGCCGGTCTGCGGATTCGAGAAACGCGACGTGGCGGTGGTTCCGTCGAAACGGGTCGACAGGTTGAGCGGCCGTTCGCGGAATGATCCCTCGATCGACACCTCGACCGGCCGCCACGAGTCGTCGTACAGGGCCTCACCCCTCCGAAGCGTGAGGTTGATCGGCATCTCGAGCCGACCGGTCGACCGGATGGCCCAGCCCGACGTCGAGCGGGTCACCGTCACGCGCTCCGTGCCGACCCGCGCCGCGCGCACGAAGATGATGAACTCTGATTCCCCCTCGAGCGCCGATCGCTCCTGGGCCGATGCAACGCCACCGGCGTTCAGGAAAAACGGGGAAGTCCACACGGCAAGGAGTGCGAGAATGAGAGTGCCTGGACGTGCCATCGGGCCAGCATAGCATCAGGGGCATACGCGTGAATCTCGAAGCCTATCGAGCCGTGCGGCACGCTGCCGGCGTCATCAACCGCAGCAGCGAGGGACGCGTCGTCGTGAGCGGCGCCGACAGGGCGACGTGGCTCCAGGGGCTGCTGACCAACGACGTGGTGGCCCTGGCGCCAGGGTCGGGGTGCTATGCCGCGTGGCTGACTCCCCAGGGCCGCATGATCACCGATGCTCGCGTGCTGGCCCTCCGCGGCCGCATGCTCCTCGATGTCCCGGGGACGCACGCCGCTGCCCTGGCTCGGCGCCTCGACCAGCTGGTCATCATGGAAGACGTTCGAGTGGAGAACGTGACCGAGGCGCTGGCGCGGCTCGCCGTTCACGGCCCCGACGCTGCGGCTGTGGTGGCAAAGGCTCTGGGCGACGCACACGGTGCACGGGCCGTCGCCAGGTTGGCCGAACACCAGAGCTGCGTCGTGGTGCGGGGTCCTGGAACTGAAATCGTCGTGGCGGGGTCGCGCGACGCTGGGGGACAGGGCGTCGACCTCTACGTTCCAGCCGCCGAGGCCGACGCGCTCCTCGGGGCGATCCAGGGGGCCGGCGCCACCCCGGTGGACGCCTTCACGTGGGACCTGCTCAGGCTCGAGGCGGGTCGCCCCGTGTTCGGCGTTGACATGGACGAGGACACCATTCCCCTGGAGGCGGGCATCGAGTCCCGCGCCATCAGCTCGACCAAGGGCTGCTACGTCGGGCAGGAGGTCATCGTGCGCGTGCGAGACCGCGGCCAGGGGCGCGTGGCGAAGCGGCTCGTGGGTCTCATGCTTGCCGAAGGCTCGGCAACGCCGCGACCGCTCACGCCAGGCAGCCGCCTATCTGTCGAAGGGCGCGAGGTCGGCCGGCTGACGTCAGCCGGGTGGTCGCCAGCGCTGGAACGACCCATCGCACTGGGGTACGTCCCTCGCGACCTGGCCGAACCCGGCACGCGAGTTGACGCCGAGAGCGTCGAGGGCGCAGTGACGCTCCAGGTGGCGACGCCACCGTTTGTGCCGTTGCGCACCTGAGCCGCCGGTCGCC
>JAFNAJ010000063.1 GCA_017860085.1 Acidobacteriota bacterium
GGCTCGAGCCCCATCTCGGCACGCCCCCAGGTGCCGCGACCGTCACAGACTACCGGCGGATGATCCACGAGGGCGGCGACGCCGGCGTCGAGCTGCGAAAGGCCACGCTGTCAGCCGACGACTTCTTTCCTGAGAAGGTGTGGGACGTGTTGGCCGTGTCCGGCTACATGTGCCCCGACCCCTACTCCGGGGCACCGGGGGTCGAAGAGGTCGAGCCTGGCGTCTATCGCGTCACGGTGCGGCTCGCGTCCGAACGGGGGGACAAGCGCATCACGTTCACCCTGCGACTCACCGAGACGCTCGAGCAGAGCCGGCTCGTCTTCAGTCCCCTGCTGCGCCGCTTCCTGGCCGGTGCCGACTACGAGCGCCGTCCGGTGAAGATCTCCGACTCGGGGCGAATCAGGAACGAGCTGCAGACGCTCTGCGCCGAGGCGCTCGAGTTTTCGAACGCCAACCGGATTCGGCTGCACTTCGACCGCATCCCCGAGGCGGTGATCCCGCCGGACCACCAGGTGACGCTTCGC
The DNA here is from genome assembly GCA_017860085.1 of Acidobacteriota bacterium. Lineage (GTDB taxonomy): Bacteria > Acidobacteriota > Vicinamibacteria > Vicinamibacterales > JAFNAJ01 > JAFNAJ01. The sequence goes on from JAFNAJ010000063.1 coordinate 525, forward strand.
GAAGTGCTCTCCTGGTACAAGCGGCGTCACCCGGTGTGGTTCTCCTGGCTGGAGATCTGACGATGAGCGCTTACACCTCCCCTTGGATGAACGACGATCTGGCCATCTTCCGCAAGTCGGTTCGGCAGTTTCTCCGGGCGGAGTTCCTCCCCCACGAGGATCGCTGGCGAGCGCAGCATCACATCGATCGCGAGGCGTGGCTGAAGGCAGGCCAAGCCGGCTTCCTGCTGGCCGACGTGCCCGAGGAGTACGGGGGAGGCGGCGGCACCTTTGCGTACACCGCCGTGGTGCTCGAAGAACTCGGCTACGCACCCGTCACGAGCTTCGGCTGCTCGGTCCAGGAGATCGTGGCGCACTACGTGCTGGCCTATGGCAGTGAGACCCAGCGGCGGGCGTGGCTGCCGCGGATGGCCGCTGGCGAGATGGTGGGCGCCATCGGGATGACCGAGCCGGGCGCCGGGTCCGACCTTCAAGGCATCAAGACGACGGCACGCCGCGAGGGCGACCACTACGTGATTGACGGCTCGAAGACGTTCATCACCAACGGGTGGCACGCCGACCTGATCTGCCTGGCGGTCAAGACCGACCCGGCCCAGCGCGGCGCCCGCGCCATCTCGCTCATCATGGTCGAGACCAAGGACCTTGCGGGCTACCGGGTGGGGCGCACCCTCGAGAAGATCGGCCAGCACGGCCAGGACACCTGCGAACTGTTCTTCGACGGCGTTCGCGTGCCCGCCGCGAACCTCCTTGGTTCGATCGAAGGGCAGGGATTCGCGCAGATGATGGAGCAGTTGCCCTACGAGCGCCTGCTCATCGCCGTGTCGGCCGTCGCGACCATGGAACTCGCCGTCGACATCACCACGCAGTACGCGAAGGACCGCAAGCTCTTCGGCGGTACGCTGATGAACCTGCAGCACACGCGCTTTGCGTTGGCCGAGTGCAAGACCGAGGCGCACATCGGCCGTGTCTTCCTCGACAGCTGCATCGAGCGCCTGATGGCGGGCACGCTCGACACGGCCACCGCGTCGATGGCCAAGTGGTGGCTCACCGACAAGCAGTGCGCCATCGCCGACGCCTGCTTGCAGCTGCATGGCGGCTACGGGTACATGGTGGAGTACCCAATCGCCCGGATCTGGGCCGACAGCCGCGTGCAGCGCATCTACGCCGGCGCAAACGAAATCATGAAAGAGCTGGTCGCGCGCTCGCTCTGATCCCCGGCGCAGGCGCGTCGGCTGCCCCTCCTACTGCTTCACGCCGTGGTCGGTGATCGCCAGGCCACGATCGATGATGTCGAGGCCCTCCTCGAGCTCGGCTTCGCTGATCGTCAGCGGCGGATTGGTGAAAAACGTGTTCCACCGTACGAACGTGTACAGCCCCTGCTCCCGGAAGAAGCGGGACAGCGCGGTGGTTTCGGGTGACGATCCGCCGAACGGCGCCATCGGTTCGTAGGTTCGCCGGTCGCGAACTAGCTCGACGATCCCGAAGAGCCCGATCGACCGCGTCGTTCCGACCGAGGGGTGGCGCTCGGCGATCGCCTTCATCCGGTCGTGCAGCAGCGCCCCGGTTCGCGCGGCCCTGGCAATCAGGTCCTCGTCCTCGTACACGGCCAGCGTGGCGACCGCAGCCGCGCACGCCAGCGGGTGGCTGTTGTACGTCAAGCCGCTCGGGAACGCCCGGTCCTGGAACACGCGCGCGATGTGCGGGCGCATCCCGACGGCCCCCAGCGGGACGGAGGCGGACGTCAGCCCCTTGGCCATCGTGATGAGGTCGGGCACCACGTTCCAGTGGTCGATCGCAAACCAGCGTCCCGTGCGGCCAAACCCCGACATCACCTCGTCGGCGATGAGCAGGATGCCGTGGCGATCGCAGATCTCCCTGACCCCCTGCATGTAGCCGTCCGGGGGAATCAGGACGCCGTTGGTTCCCACCACGGGCTCGACGATGAACGCGGCGATGTTGGTACCGCCCTCGCACTGGATGACGTACTCGAGCTCTCGCAGGGCGACGTCGACCGGCTCGGGATCACGAGCGCCCCACTTGTGGAAGTCCGGAGCCCGGACGATGCCCGGCAGGCCCGGCTCCGCGGCCCATCGGCGTGGCTCACCTGTCAGCGAGATCGCGCCCGCCGTCCCCCCGTGGTACGAACGGTAGCGCGCCATGATCTTGTGTCGGCCGGTCACGATGCGCGCGACGCGGATGGCGTGCTCGTTGGCGTCGGCCCCGCCGTTGGTGAAGAAGAACGTGTCGATGTCGCCGGGCGTCACCTCGGCCAGCTTGGCGCCGAGCCGGGCGCGCGGCTCCGTCGCCATGAACGGGTTCGCATAGCAGAGCCGCGCCGCCTGGTCCTGGATCGCGCGCACGACGCTGGGGTGCGAATGCCCGATGTTGACGCACATCAGTTGGCTGTTGAAATCGAGGTAACGCTTGCCCTCGGGGGTCCAGAAGTAGACGCCCTCGGCGCGGGCGACCGGGATCGGGTCCACGGCGGTCTGCGCCGACCACTCGTAGATCGTGTGACGCTTGCACGAGGCGACGATCTCGTCGCCGGTCATCGAGGGCGCGGTCGTGGTCGGGTTCATTGGCTCACCTCCGGCGTGGCGCGGCTGTAGACGAGACCGCCGACGCCCAGCGTGACGAATATCAAGGCCTGGACGGCCACTCTCGGCTGGATGGGCGTCGACGAGAAGGCCACGTACAGGAAGCCGAGTCCGAGCAGCAAGATCGCCGCGTAGACGCCCCGCATCACCGCGAGGGCGCGCCGCCGCGTCGAGGGCGTGTCTGGGCCGAACGCCCGGGCGAACATCACCAACCCGATCGCGGCCACGACGTCGAGGGCCGCAAAGAGCAGCCAGAACTTGCGCGCGGTTCCCGGCGCGTCAGGCGTCCCGACAACCGGTTTCATCACGCGCTCGTAGAGAAACGCGCCGATGCTCGACCCGAGCAACGAGCCGAACACCCCGTAGAGAAACGCGTAGCCCATGTACACGGCCTTCCGGTCCGAGGGTGCCACCAGGCCCACGAAGCTGTAGTACTTCGGGTGCGCGGTCATCTCGCCAATCGAGAACACGGCAATCCCAAGGACGAACACCCACGCGTTCTGCGAGAGCGCGAGCAGCGCGAAGCCCACAGCCCCGAACGCCATCCCGGTGACCATCGTGGGCAGCGCGGGCCATGTCTTGACCAGGCGGCTGACCAGCACCTGCAGCAGGATGATGGTGCCGGCGTTGATCACGGTGACGTGCTCGACGTCGAACGTGAACGACCACGGCAGGCCCACGGCCGCGAACGCAGACGAGACCGCGCGGCTCACCGGCGCGCGGTCGATGAAATCGCGGAGATACCAGAGCACCGACCCGAAGTTCTGAAAATACAGGATCCAGAAGCCCGAGTAGACGACGATCATCAGCATGAAGCGCGCGTCGGCGAGCACCTCGGCCGCGCCCACCAGGACCTGCGACAGGGTCTTCGTGCTCTCGGGCCTCGGGGGGTCGCGGAACACGAACAGGGTCGGCAGCAGCATCAGCCCCGTGTAGGCCGCCGACGCAGCGAAGACGTACTGCCACGAGAACCCCTTGAGCACGCTGACGACCAGCGGCGCCAGGAAGGCGCCAAGGTTGATCATCCAGTAGTAGATGCCGAACCCGAGGGCCGAGTTGGACTCATCGGTGGTCCGAGCGATCGTGCCGGAGATGATCGGCTTGAACAGTCCCGAGCCCGTGGCCATGACGAGCAGCGCCAGAAAGACCAGCGCGTAGCTCGACATGTAGCCGGCCACAAAATAACCCGTCGCAAGGAGCGAGAACGCCACCAGCAGCACGCGGCGATAGCCGTAACGGTCGGCCAGCGCCCCACCCAGGATCGGCAGCACGTAGGTGGCCGCGTACACGATGCTCTGCAGGAAGCCGACGGACTGCTCGCTGAAGCCCAGCCCCCCGTCGGCGATCGCGCCGGTGAGGTAGACGGCCAGGACGGAGTTCATGCCGTAGTAGGCCGCCCGCTCGAACAACTCCATCACGTTGGCGACCCAGAACGTCTGCGGGAAGTGGCTGCGGGGCTGCTCGCTTGTCATGGGGCCTCGACTTGCGCTCGGACGCGAACGCGTGCCTTACTGTAGCGCGGTGGCGCCGCCTTTTCGAGGGGTCGGCGCCGCGCCGAAGGGGGCGGGCATGGAGACCAACCGGCTGCTGTATCTCTCGCGAGCTGACGTCGAGCGCGTCGGACTCGACATGCCGACCATCATCCGGCTGCTCGAGCACGTGTTCGAGGAGAAGGGCCACGGGCGGGTGGAAATGCCCCCCAAGCCGGGCATCCACACGCAGCCGGACGCGTTCATTCACGCCATGCCGGCCTACATAAGGGCGCTCAAGGCTGCGGGGCTGAAGTGGGTGAGCGGTTACCCGGGCAACCCGTCGCGGGGCCTTCCCTACATCTCGGGGCTCATCGTGATGAACGATGCGGAGACGGGCCTGCCCTACGCGGTGATGGACTGCACGTGGGTCACCGCCTACCGGACCGGCGCGGCGACGGCTGTGGCGGCGAAGTACCTCGCCCGACCCGAGAGCGAGACGGCCGGGATCCTCGCCTGCGGCGTGCAGGGCCGCACCAACCTGGCGGCCTTGGCCGCCCTGTTTCCACTGAAACGCGTGTTCGCCTACGACACGTCGCCCGACGCGCAGCGGCGCTACGTCGACGAGATGAGCGCACGGCTCGGCCTCGACGTGATTGCGGCCGCGTCTCCGCGCGAAGCGGTCGTCGAGAGCGACCTGGTGGTCACGTCCGGCCCCATCCGGAAACATCCCGAGCCGACGATCCCGCCGGACTGGCTGCGCCCGGGCGCCTTTGCGAGCGCCGTGGACTTCGACAGCTACTGGACGCCAGAGGCGCTCCGCCAAGTGGACTGGATCGTCACCGATGATCTCCCCCAGTTCGACTACTACCGCGGAGTCGGGTACTTCGAGACCGCGCCCGAGCCGCACGCGTCACTCGAAGAGCTCGTCGTGGGAAGCAAGCCCGGACGCAGGCGAGCCTCAGACCGCACCATGGCCATGAATCTCGGCCTCGCGCTCGAGGATATGGCCGTGGCACGCGAGGTCCACGCGCTCGCGCTCGGCCTCGGCATCGGCACCTGGCTCCCGCTCTAGGTCACCGAGGAACGCCGACGTGCGGCGCACGGCAGACGCAGTCATCGTCGGCGGCGGGTGCATGGGCGCGAGCGTTGCCTATCACCTGGCTCGCCTGGGCGTCACGCGCGTGACGCTCGTGGAACGCGAGGCGCAGTTGGCCACGGGCTCGACTGGCCGCAACGCGGGCGGTGTGCGTCACCAGTTCTCGCACGAGGCGAACGTCCGACTGTCGATCGAGTCGATCGCCCTGCTCCAGCGCTTCGAGGAGGACGTTGGCACGGCCATCGACTTCCACCAGAACGGCTACCTCTTCCTGCTGTCGACCGAAGCGAGCGTCGCCGCCTTTCGCCGCAGCGTCGAGCTTCAGCGCCGACTCGGGGTGACGGTGGAGTGGCTGGGCCCCGACGCGGCCGCCACCCTGGCGCCAGGCCTCTCGGTCGACGGGGTCGCGGCGGCCACGTACTGCGCCGCTGACGGCATTGCCGATCCCAATGGCGTCACGATGGGGTTCGCGCGAGCGGCGCGGTCCCTGGGTGTGGAGATCGCGTGCGACACAGAGGTGACGGGCATCCGGGTCGAGGGCGCGCGCGTGACTGGCGTTGAGACGCCACGCGGGTCGATTGCCACATCGCTGGTTGTGAACGCGGCCGGCCCGTGGGCACGGCGAGTCGGCGCCCTCGCGGGGCTCGACATCCCCATCGTCCCTCTGCGGCGCCACATCTTCCTCGCGCAGCCGAACACCGGGGGCTCATGGGACGACCCCGGCCACGTCGGGGCCGTCCCCAAGAACCGCGTGATGGTGATCGACTTCGACACGTCCTTCTACTTCCATCGCGAGGGCGGTCGATTGTTGTTCGGCATGGGCGACCCTGACGAGACGCCCGGCTTCGACACCAGCGTGCGCTGGGACTTCCTCCCGCGCGTGACCGAAGTTGCCATCCGGCGGTTGCCGGCACTGGCCGACGCTGCCGTCTCGCACGCGTGGGCGGGCCTGTACGAAATGACGCCCGACGGCATGCCGGTGATCGGCCCGTGCCCGAATGTCAGCGGCTTCTACACGATTGCCGGGTTCAGCGGCCATGGCTTTCAGCACTCCCCTGCCGCGGGCCGTGTGCTGGCCGACCTCGTGGTCGGGCGGGACCCCGGGCTCGATCTCACTCCCTTTGCGTTCGGGCGGTTCGCCGGGGCCGGGCAGGCCGGCGAGGCCAACGTCGTCTGACCCGAGGATCTGATTTGCCGCTTGCCGGCAGACTCGGTTACTCTATTGGGGTCAGACGTGCAGCCCGGCTAGAGCGCCTTCGAGCAGTTCCAGCCATCCGACTCGTCCCCTCCGGACGTGCCATGAGCGAGTGGGCCAGCCACTCGGGCGACGTAGGGCGCAACAAGGCCACAGCATGTGGCAACCCCGCGGGTCGAAGGCCGCGGGAGATTCTTCGGGAGTCGAGCAGGATGGGTCGGAAGCTTTTCGTTGGGAATCTGCCGTTCTCCGCCAGTGAGACTGAACTGGAGGAGCTGTTTGGTCGCGCCGGCAAGGTCGAGTCGGTCACGATCATGCGGGACATGGCGACAGGACGTGCGCGCGGCTTCGGGTTCGTCGAGATGGCGACCGACGAGGACGCGGCGCGCGCGGCCACGGAATTGAACCAGGCGCAACTCGGCGGGCGCGCCCTCACGGTGAACGAGGCGCGGCCGAAGCCCGAGCGAAGCGGCGGGTTCGGCGGCCCCGGCGGAGGCCGCGGTCGCAACGGTGGCGGCGGTGGTGGCCGAGGGGGCAACCGACGTCGCGAACCGCGCTGGTAGCACGCCGGCGAGGCGGGGTGCGTCCCCGCTGAGACGCAGCGGCACACGGGCCGGCTCAAGCCCGGGATTGGACTGCCGATTTGGCTCGATGTGGGATGGATCCGCATCGGGCCAATCTTTTTTCTGCTGGTGCTCGGGCTGGCACCGGGGCCGGCCCGGGCCGACGAGCCCAACCAGCTCGAAAGACAGCTTCTCTCGCTCGTGAACTCCGCGCGTGAGACCGCGGGGTTGCCGCCACTGCGACTGCACGCCGACCTCACGCGCGCCGCCAGGGTCCAGACCCTCCGCATGGCCATCGCCGGAGGCCTGTTCCACACCGAGGGTCCGAGACTCCAAGAGGTCACGCCGTGGTGGACCCGCCTGGCCGAGAACGTGGGCATGGGTCCCACCGCCGAACGCATCCACGCGACCTTCCTGGCCTCGCCGTCACACGCGGCGAACATGCTGGGCGACTTCAACTACGTGGGCGTCGGCGCGGGTCGCGACTCCGACGACCGGCTCTTCGTGACGGTCATCTTCGCCCGCATCCCCTCGGAACGTGTCATCCACGCCGCCGGGGTTGACGCCGTCCCGCGACCTCGCTAGGGGCAGCCGTCAGCCCGTAGCCCTGCAGTTCTCACTGTCCGGCTCTCACTCCTCTGCAGGCGGACGCCGTGCCGACGGCCGATGGCTGACCGCGGGTCACAGCATCTGGTATCGTCCTCGCGTGCTCGACGAAGGAGCTGAGCCATGATGCGATCCCTCTGCGGAACGGTGTGTTTCACCCTGACCACGTGCGTGCTCGGCGCCACCTCGGCCACGGCCGACACGTACCCCAGGCAGCCGGCGGTCGACGTGCTCCACTACCGGTTCGCTCTGGCCCTCGACGACGCGAAGGACGAACTGTCGGGTACCGCCGCGATCGATGTGCGTTTCGTCCGGGATGGAGCAACATCGCTGTGGCTCGACCTGGTCGGTGTCGATGCGGCCACCGGCAAGGGCATGCGCGTCGAGAGCGTGACTTCGGGTGGCGACGCGGTGCCGTTCGTTCACGAAGGAGATCGCCTGACGCTGAGGATCGCCAGCCCCCCGGGCCGGGGTGACCGTCGTCGCTTCGAGGTGACATACCGGGGCGTCCCCGCAGACGCGATGGTGATCGGACCCAACAAGCACGGAGACCGCACGTTCTTCACCGACAACTGGCCCAACAAGGCGCGCCACTGGCTGCCGACAATCGATCACCCGTACGACAAGGCCACGTGCGAGATGGTCGTCGACGCGCCCGCGCACTACCAGGTGGTGTCAAACGGTCTGCTCGTCGAGGAGACCGACCAACCCGATGGCCGGCGCCGCACGCACTGGAAGCAGTCGGTGCCGATCGCGAATTGGCTGATCACGCTCGGCGTGGCGCCCTTCGCGGTTCAACACCTGCGCACCATCGACGGGGTCCCCATTCAAACCTGGGTGTACCGGCAGGACCGTGATGCCGGGTTCTACGACTTCGCGGAACCCACCGCGGACGTCCTCGACTTCTTCAGTCGTCGCATCGGCTCCTATGCATACGAGAAGCTCGCGAACGTCCAGTCCAACAGCGTCAGCGGAGGCATGGAGTCGGCTACCGCCATCTTCTACGATGACGACTCGGTGTCGGGCACGAGGTCGGTGCGGTGGCGCAACGTGATCATCCATGAAATCGCGCACCAGTGGTTCGGCAACGCGGTCACGGAGCGCGACTGGGACGACGTGTGGCTCAGCGAGGGGTTCGCCACCTACTTCACGCTGCTCTACATCGAGTACGCGTACGGTCGCGACGCGTTCGTGGCCGGACTCGAAGACAGCCGGCGACGCGTGCTGGAGTTCGACGCCCAGCGGCCTGACTACCGCATCGTCCACGACAACCTGACCGACATGCGTGAGGTCACCACGTCGCAGATCTACCAGAAGGGCGCCTGGGTGCTGCACATGCTGCGTTCCACGGTGGGTGACGATCGTTTCTGGGACGGCATCAGGGAGTACTATGCCCGCTTCAAGAACGGCAACGCCTCGACCGACGACTTCAAGCGGGTGATGGAAGAGGCAGGCCGTCGCGACCTCGGCTGGTTCTTCCAGCAGTGGCTGTACCGAGGCGGGGTGCCGAGGGTGACCGGGCGTTGGTCGTACGATCAGTCGACGCGAAGCCTCGTCATCGACCTCGAGCAGACCCAGCCCGGCCCCCCATACCGCCTGCCGGTCGATGTGCGCATCACGGGTGCACGGGGCGTGCAGGTCGAGCAGAGGGAACTCACGGCACGCCGGGAGATGTTCCGGCTTGCGGTGGACGGCGAGCCGCTGGACGTGGTGCTCGATCCTTCCGTGCGCACGCTGGCCGCCTGGCACCTCGAGAAGGCGACCCGCTAAGC
>JAFNAJ010000437.1 GCA_017860085.1 Acidobacteriota bacterium
TATGCGTTCTCGCGTGTCACGGATTGAACGAAGCCCCAGAACGAAGCTCCCCGGTTCACGTCGAGGGTTCGACCGGCCTCGCGTGCATAGAATCAAGATCTGACCCCGGCCTTACGCGAGGACGAGTTGACGCACGATCTCGGACCATTGCATGGCGTCGGCGCGACGCTTGGCTTCGGCGCCCAGTCGTTCGGCCAGCGCGGAGTCTTCGCAGAGCCGTGCCAGCGCGGATGCGATCGCGGCGGGCTCTGGGGCGCAGAGGTACCCGTTCTGGTTGTCGGCAATCAACTCGGCCGGACCGCCGCTGTCGCGGCACGACACCACGGGCTTGCCCGCCGCAAAGGCCTCGACGGTCACGAACCCGTAGTCCTCGTCGAGCGGCGTGAAGCACACGGCCCGGCAGCGGGCATAGTGCTCGAGGAGCGTCTCCTCGTCAGCCGTGCCAATGAACCTCACCCGCTGGGCCACGCCAAGCTCTTCGGCGAGGGCCCGCAACCTGTCAGCCTCCTGACCGTCACCCGCAATGACTGCCTTCACCGCGCGGGCCGTGGGTTCCGCGATCGCCCGCACCAGGAGGTCGAGCCGCTTGAGCGGCGTGAACCGCGACACGCCGAAGACATAGTCCCCGTACCCGTCGCAGCGGTACGGTCGCGGCGGCGGTGGCGGGTGCAGCACCACGGCGCGCTCGGCGAGACCCGCCTGCAGCCGCCGCTGCACGGTCGCCGAGATCGTGAACAGGCGCCTCACCCGCCTCACGCCGAGGAAGTGCCCGTCGGCCGCGTGCACGAGCCGACGCCGCAGGCCTTCCTTGAGTCGGTTGCCTCGTGACAGCCGGGCCTCGAACGCCGGCCACTGGTCGTAGTACTCCCGCATCGTGTGCACGAGCCAACACACGTGCTGCGGATGGCGCACGGCGTACGCTGGAAAGCGGAGGCTGATCACCTGGTCGATGCGGCGTCCATCGCTCTCCCCGACGTCAGTGAGCCAGGTCGCGAGGTAGGCGGCGCCCTGACGTCCAAAGCGATTCTGCGGCGTGAGGATGACCTCGGCCTCGTGGCCCGCCTCGCGCAACGCCTGGGCGAGGCTCCTGGCGATGGCGAGGTGCCCTCCCCCGGTGAAGGGCGGATGCGACGAGACCACGGCGATCCGCGGCATGATTCAGCGCACCAGGGTGGGCGTGACGCGCACCCCGAGATAGCGGTGGTCCGTGCCCTGGTCGACGAACATGGGAACGAAACCGCCTCGCGTTCGTATCGACGCGCGCCAGACGCGCGTTCCCCGGTACGGGAAGCCCTTGGGCAGTGCCAGCGCCACCTCGCGCACCTCGCCGCCAGCCAGCGTGACTGCCTGACGCTGTCCCGCCGCTTCGATGTGGACGGTTGTCCGGACAGGTCCAGCCGCCACCTTGACGCGCAGCTCGCGCGCCGGGCCAGCGCTCTTCACGAGCATCTCCGCCGTCGAGTCCCCCCGGGTCCAGAACCCGTCGTCCTCCTTGTTGTAGGCGTTGTCGTCGAGGAAGTAGATCTGGAACCGAGGCTCCTCGCCAAAGAGGACGCGGACCCTCGATGGGTTCGTGTTGACGGGAAGGTCGTTGACGAGGCTCAGTTCCACCGGCAGCCAGCGCAACGGCCCCTGCTTGGCGTGTTCGGCCGGGCTGAACGACGAGTAGAACGCATTCAGCGTCAGCTGCGCGGTGAAGACACCGCCCACGATCCACGGCACCGACGCCACCAGCGCCGACTGGAGCGCAGGCAGCAGGACCAGGAATGCCCCGTAGCCGCTGATGAAGTAGCGATTCCCCACCGACCCGCCGCCGCCCGAATAGGTGTTGGGCGTCCAGAGCACGAACAGCAGCAACTGGCCGAGGCCGCCGAGCAACGCGAGCGACTCCCAGCCCGCCACGCGCCGCCACCGGAGAGCGATGACGAGCAGCGCAAAGACCGCCGGGAAGAAGTACGCGACGAGGCCCGAGTAGCGTCCGATGAACACATACCCCAGGTTGTGCCAGAGCACCGTCCAGAATGCCTCGGGGTCGAAGATGAGCTCGGTATAGACGCGGTCTGTCGCCGAGCCCAGGCACACCTCGAGCCCGCTGCCGGGGTGCAGGAACGGAAAGCCGGTGTAGCAGGTCGCTCGCTCGCCCCCCTGGTAGTTCCACTCGCCAGACAGGGCCACGTTTGCGCCGAACAGGGCGGCGACGGCCGCCGCGAACACGATCGCGACGACCAGCGTTCTCCACAGCCCCCGGCGCCACAACAGCCAGATGAGCGGGGGCGCCACCAGCAGCACGTTCGACGGCTTCGAGAAGGTGGCCATCCCCAGCAGGATGGCCGCGACGACATCGCCCGCGCTCCCGTGAACCCACCGCATACCACGCGGCAGTCGGTCGCGCTCGGCCACCTCGCGCAGGAACCAGCCGAAATAGGCCAGGCCCACCGCAGCGAAGTTGAAGACCTCGGGCATCACCCAGACGTAGTACAGGGGAACCACCGACGCAAAGACAAAGCCGGTCGACAAGGTCAGCGCCACGGCAGGTCGCGCCCTGGCCGCCACGAACACATAGGCCGCCAGCGTCACGAGCGCCAGGAGCACCGCGTTGAACACCAGGAACCCGTTGGTTCCCATCATCCGGACGAACGGCGCCGCCAGCAATGGGTAGACGAACGACTTGCCGTAGTAGAGGCGCGTCTGGTCCGGGTCGGGACGACTCTCGACGGCCAGGGGAGGCCACCCGGCAGCCATGCGCGCCTCGACGTCGCGGCCACGCTTGAGAAACACGCCGAGCGGACCGCTGGGAAACTCGCGCCACACCCTGGCGAGGTCTTCGCGCCGGTACGCCAGGTCGCCGTCCGACGCCACGCTGTGGCCCATCAAGTAGTACGTGGCTTCGTCACTGTAGAAACCTCGCGCGGCGCGCGCGAAGTCGACCGACGCGGCAAACCCACCGTAGAGCGCCATCACCACGATGGCCCCGACCAGCCCCGGCCTGACGTCGATGCG
>JAFNAJ010000438.1 GCA_017860085.1 Acidobacteriota bacterium
TTCCTGCACATCTCGAGCGACTACTGGCACGAGAACATGGTCGCGCTCGCAGAGCGCCTGGCCGACGTCGCGCCGATGGGGGAGCCGGTGATGAGCTTCCTCTGCCAGTCGGGCACCGAGGCGGTCGAGGGGGCGCTGAAGCTTGCACGTTACGTCACCGGGCGGCCGCGCTTCATCGGGTTCCTGGGTAGCTTCCACGGTCGCACGATGGGCTCGCTGTCGTTCACGTCGAGCAAGTACACGCAGCAGAAGGGTTTCGCGCCGACGATGCCGGGTGTCACGCACGTGCCGTATCCCAATACGTACCGGCCGCTGTTGGCGGGCGCCGACCAGGGCAAGGCGGTGCTCGACTACATTCGCATGCTGTTCGAGCGCAACGTGCCGCCGTCCGAGGTGGCCGCCATCCTCGTCGAGCCGATCCAGGGCGAGGGCGGTTACCTGGTGCCACCCGACGGGTTCCTCGCGGGCGTGCGCGCGCTGTGCGACGAGCACGGCATCCTGCTCATCTTCGACGAGGTGCAGTCCGGCATCGGCCGCACCGGGAAGATGTTCGCGTGCGAGCACTGGGGCGTGCTGCCCGACATCATGACCAGCGCTAAGGGTCTGGGGTCGGGCCTGCCGATCGGTGCCGTCATTGCCAAGCGGCGGGTGATGGAGAAATGGACGCGCGGCGCACACGGGAATACCTACGGCGGCAATCCTGTTACCTGCGCGGCCGCCATCGCGACGCTCGACCTGGTGAAGACGGAGTTCGCGGCCAACGCGGCCCGTGTGGGCGCGCATTTCATGCGACGCCTCGGCGAACTGGCACGCGACTATCCGTGCATCGGCGAAGTGCGTGGCAAGGGCCTCATGATCGGCATGGAGTTGATCGAGCGTGATGCGGAGCGCACGCCAGCGCGGGCGCTGTGCGACGCCGTGGTCAATCGCGCGTACCACAACGGCCTGATCCTGCTGACCTGCGGCACGAGCACCGTACGCTTCATGCCGCCGCTGAGCGTGACCGAGACCGAGGTCGACGAGGCCGTGGCCCTGCTGCGCTCGAGCCTCGGTGAGGCTCTCAAGGGCTGAGGCGCGCCGGGTCATGTGGCGCAAGCTGGCCTGCGCGCTGGTACTGAGCGTCGCGCTTCCGGCGCACGCGGAGTCCTCGGACGATCGAATCGGGCCGGCTGACCTCGCCCGTCTCGCGGACGTGGCCGAGCCCGATTTCTCGGTCGATGGCGAGTACCTCGTCTATAGCGTAACCACGTCCAACGTGGGGGAGGACACGCGGCAGTCCGACCTCTGGCGCGTGCGCTACGACGGGCGGGACAGGGTGCAACTCACCCATACGCCGACGCACGACGAGTCGCGTCCACTCTGGTCGCCGGACGGTCGCTCGATTGCGTTCCTGTCGGACCGGGGTGGCGAGGACGCGAAGACCCAGGTCTGGCTGATGCCGGCGTCCGGTGGCGATGCGCGGCGGCTCACCGATTTCCCAGAAGGCGTCGAGGACTTTGCCTGGGCTCCCGGCGGCAAGCGTCTCGCGGTCATTGCCTGGGACCCCGAGCGCCCGCCCGGCACGGCGAAGCCAAGGAATCCGCCGCCCGTCGTGACGGACCGATACTGGTTCAAGCAGGACGAGACGGGATACCTCGGTGCGCGCCGCAAGCACCTCTACGTTGTCGACTTCGCCACCGGGAAGTCCGAGCTGCTCACCCCCGGCGAGCACGACGAGCAACTTCCGGCGTGGTCGCCGGATGGCCGTTACATCGCCTACGTCACCAAGCGGGGCGCGGATCCGGACCGTCACCTCAATTTCGACATCTACCTGGTCGAGCCTCGCGCCGGCGCCGAGGAACGCCGGCTCACGAGCTTCGCGGGCGCCGACCTCGATCCCGAATGGGAGACGCGGCCGGCCTGGTCGCCGGACGGCAAGCGCATCGCCTACCTGCAGGGCGGCGAGGACAAGTGGGTCTACTATTCGCCGTATCAGCTCGCCGTCATCGACGTCGCGACGGGCGAGGCCACGCTGCCTGCGCCGATCGATCGGTGTTTCAGCAAGCCGCGCTGGGCCAGGGACGGCAGGAGCATCTACGCCCTGATCGAGCAAAGCCGCGTGACCCACCTGTCGCGGGTCGCGCTCGGCAGTGGACGCGTCACGGCCCTGACGGTCGGCCCGCGCTTCGACGTCGATTTCGCCCTGGCCGCCGATCGGATCGTGGTGCTGGGCGGTGACGACCACCATCCCTACGAGTTGTTCGCCGTGGAGTCCGGGGGCCTCCGCCCGCTCACGGCACATAACGAGTGGCTGAAGGGTAAACGTCTCGCGGCGGTCGAGGACATTTCGTTCAAGAGTGCGGACGGTACCGGAGTCGAGGGCTTCCTCGTGAAGCCACTCGACTACGAACCCGGCCACCGCTACCCGACGATCCTGCGCATTCACGGCGGGCCGGTGTACCAGTTCAGCCATGAGTTCATGATGGACTGGCAGGCGTATGCCGCAAGCGGGTACGTCGTCGTCGCGGCCAATCCGCGCGGCAGTTCGGGCCGCGGCTTCGACTTCTCGCGCGCCATCTATGCGGACTGGGGCGACAGGGACGTGCTGGACGTGCTGGCCGCAGTGGACCACGTGGTCGCACTCAGCGTCGCCGATCCGGCGCGGCTCGGCGTCGGCGGGAGGAGCTACGGGGGGATCCTCACGAACTACGTCATCGCAAGCGACCAGCGCTTCAAGGCCGCGGTGAGTGGTGCGGGCTCGTCGAATGTGCTCGGCCTGTACGGGCACGACCAGTACGTACGGGAGTACGACCTGGAGCTGGGAGTTCCCTGGCGCAACCAGCAGACCTGGGAGCGATTGAGCTACCCGTTCCTGCACGCAGATCGCATCGTGACCCCGACGCTCTTCTACTGTGCGGAAAAGGACTTCAACGTGCCCTGCCTCGGGGCCGAGCAGATGTACCAGGCGCTGCGCACGCGCGACGTGCCAACCCGTCTGGTGAT
>JAFNAJ010000439.1 GCA_017860085.1 Acidobacteriota bacterium
CCAGGAGGGCCAGAATGCAAGGAGTCCGCGTCATGTAGGGTTTTCGCATCGCGTCACGCCCGGGACATGACTGCAAGTAGCTGTCCATTCGTTTCATCCGTCGGGATCGGATCGATCGTGGCCTGCAGGCCGACCTTTTCTCTCAGGCGAGGTACAGGTTTTTCCCAGGAAGCGCCGGTGCCGTCCCGCTCCTGGGTGCCGTCCAGCGGGCCCAGGCGGGCATCACCTCGTAGCTCGTTTGACTCAGGCTGTGGCGGTTTGGTTGAACGTGTGGCAACACGAAGCCCGCGCGGTCGCCGCGTGCGCACGCGCGGTGCGAGGGTGCTGCGCTCGGAACTCCGACACGCAGCGTCAGAACGACGTCAGGGCTGCCAGCGATCTACCAGCGGAAGACGAGGCCGACGGTCGTCCGGGTGAACGAGATCTTCCGCTCGGGCTCCGGGATCAAATCGGGGTCGATGTCGAGGTCGAAGGCGTCGAGTGCTGTGTCGACGAGGTCGCCGGCATCCCAGGCGGTCTTGAAGAAGCGGATGTCGACGCGGGCACCGATGTGCGCCCCGAAGAACACGAAGGCGCCGCCTCCGGCGTCGTACCCGATGCTGTTCTTGGTGAAGTCGAAGATGCTTTCGAACCCCTCCACCCGCTGACGGAACCAGCCGATGCCTCCCGTGCCGTACGGCCGCACGCTGAAGCCCCCACGATTGCCGATGGGGACACCCACGATGAGGTTGACCGTCGTGGTGGTGACGCTGTTGGACCCGATGAAGAGGCTGTCGGAATCGCCGTAGAAGTCGGGCGAGAACGAGATGTCGGTCTCCATCCCGACGATCTCATTCGACATCCAACCGAAGGAGACGCCCCAACTTCGAGGTTTGTCGACACCGATCTCGGCCAGAGTGCCGCCGCTGCTCCCGCCGAAGAAGGGTGTCATGAACCCGTCGGCGCGTGCCACGCGAGGCACGACGAGCAACGCCAGCACGAACGCCAGACCCACCATCCGCGACGCGCGCATCGATTCCTCCAGAGTAGACCCTCTCGTAATCGTTATCGGCACGGGCGCGGGGTCTCGTTAGCTGGAGCCGAGGCTTGAATCTACGCGGTCCGGTGACGTATAGATCCTTGAATCAGGACAATCGAGCGTGTCTCCTGCGGAGGTGGACCCATGCATCGCCCCCCAACCCTGCTCGTCATCCCATTCCTGGCCGTGCTGGGCGCCGGGCTCGGCACGGACGGCCGGGCGCAGACGCCGAGCCACGTCCACTACGCAGAACCGGCGGATAGGTTCGACGCGCCGTCTCCGACCGGGGCACTGGCTCCAAGGCTGCAGAATCTCGGCTCGCACACGTTTCCTGTGTCGACCGCGTCGAGCCAGGCGCAGCTCTTCATCAACCAGGGCCTGAATCTCGCATACGGATTCAACCACGCCGAGGGAGGCCGCGCCTTCCGCGAGGCCGCCCGTCTCGATCCTCGGTGCGCCATGGCCTTCTGGGGGCAGGCGCTCGTCCTGGGTCCGAACATCAACTCGGCCATGGACCCGAGCGACGAACCGAAGGCCTACGACCTCGTCCAGAAGGCCGCTGCGCTCAAGTCGGGGGCGTCGCCGCGCGAGCAGGCACTCATCGACGCGCTCACCCGGCGCTATTCGGGAAAGGCCGACGACCGCGCGGCCAACGACCGCGCCTACGCCAAGGCCATGCGCGAGGTCCATGCACGATTCCCCGATGATCTCGACATCGCCGCGCTCTACGTCGAGTCGGTGATGGACCTGCGGCCTTGGAACTACTGGACGCGAGACGGGCGTCCGTACGAGGGCATCGCGGAGATCGTCGAGCTCACGGAGCGAATCATCGAGCGCAACCCCGACCACCCCGGCGCGCTGCATTTCTACATCCACCTGATGGAGCCCACCGATGAGGCTGGACGCGCGCTCGCGGCGGCCGACCGGCTCCAGACTCTGATGCCAGCAGCCGGACACATGGTCCACATGCCCTCGCACATCTACCAGCGCGTCGGCTTGTACGACAAAGCGGTCCGCGCCAACGAACTGGCCATGGCGGCCGACGAGGACTACATCACCCAGTGCCGGGCGCAGGGCCTCTACCCGATGGCCTACTACCCGCACAACATCCACTTCCGCTGGCACGCCGCCACGATGGACGGTCGTGGCACGCTGGCGGTGGACTCGGCGCGGAAGGTGGCCAGCCAGATTCCCGACGCGGCGCTGAAGGAGATTCCACTCCTGGCGGGATTCAGGGTCGTGCCCTACTACGCGTTGACACGCTTCGGTCGGTGGGACGAGATGCTGCGGGAGCCGGCGCCCCCTGCCGACAATCTGTACCTCACCGGCACCTGGCACTACGCGCGCGGCCTCGCCTTCCTTGGCAAGGGACAGGTGGCTGACGCCGAGAAGGCCCTCGCGGAGGTCCAGCGCATCGGTCGCGACCCGTCGCTGGCCTATAGCCTCTTTTCGCCGAATACGGCGGCCGCCATCCTCGCGATTGCCTCCCCGGTGCTCGGCGGAGAGATCGCGGCGGCCCGCAAGGAGTACGACAAGGCCATCGCACTGCTCGAGCAGGCCGTGCGCCTCGACGACGGCCTCGTGTACACGGAGCCAGCCGAGTGGCACTACCCGCCCCGGCACGCGCTCGGGGCCGTGCTGCTCGAGGCTGGCAGGCCCGCTGAGGCCGAGACGGTCTACTGGGAAGATCTCAGGCGCAATCCCGAGAACGGGTGGGCCCTGTTCGGGCTGGCCCGGGCGCTGGAGGCGCAAGGCAAGCACGAGGAGGCAGCCTTCGCCGACGCCCGCTTCAAGACGGCATGGGCCCGCGCCGACGTGTCCCTGTCAGCGTCACGATTCCGCTAGCGAAAAAAGGAACCGGACGCTCGGTCAACCCAGCATCGACGCCAGGGCGGGATGGCACAGGACGCGGTCGCGCACCTGCTTGAGCCACCCGTCGCGATCGTCGCCGGT
>JAFNAJ010000440.1 GCA_017860085.1 Acidobacteriota bacterium
ACCGACGCGTCGAACGTGAAGTGGCCCGAGTTGTGCGGTCGTGGAGCAATCTCGTTGATGAGCAGGCGCCCATCGCGTGCAAGGAACAGCTCGACGCACAGCACGCCTACGACATCGAGCGCCTCGAGTACGGCACAGGCCAGCTGCTGCGCGTCGCGCGCCACGCGTTCGGGCACCGAGGCTGGCGCGATCGTCAGGTCGAGGATGTGGTTGCGATGGCGGTTCTCCACGGCGCCGTAGTCGGCCATCGCACCGTCGAGCCCGCGAGCGGCCACGACCGACAGCTCGCGCTCGAAGTCGACGAACTCCTCGAGCACCGCGTCCTGCTGGCCGATGGCGCCCCACGCCGTGGCCGCATCGGTGGGGGCATCAATGCGTGCCTGTCCTTTCCCGTCGTACCCAAACCGCGCGGTCTTGAGCACGGCCGGACATCCGACGCGCACGAGCGCCTGTTCGAGATCGCCGAGCGACCGCACGACCTCGAACCGCGGCACGGGTAGCCCTGCCCGCGCAAGAAACGTCTTCTCGCGCTCGCGGTTCTGCGCCACGTGCAGGACGCTGCCCGCCGGGCGCACGCGCGCGTGCTCGGCGGCCGCGTCGGCGGTCTCGTGCGGCACGTTCTCGAACTCGAACGTCACGACCTCGACGCTGCGGGCAAACCGCCGCACGGCGTCCAGATCCTCGTACGGCGCGCTCACCTCGACGTCGGCCACCTGGCCGGTCGGGGTGTCCGACTCGGGCGAGAACACGTGCACCCGGTAGCCCATGCGTCGCGCGGCAATCGCGAACATGCGGCCCAGTTGGCCGCTACCGAGCACGCCGATGCTGCTACCCGGCAGGATGGCGGGGCTCACGGCAGGGTACTGGCCTTCACCTTGGCTGTCTGCTCGTCTCGGAACGCGCGCAGCCTGTCCCGCAGGTCGGGACGACTGGTCGCGAGGATGGCGACGGCCAACAGCCCGGCGTTGGTGGCGCCCGCCGACCCAATGGCCACCGTGGCCACGGGCACGCCCGCAGGCATCTGGACGATCGAGAGGAGCGAGTCGAGGCCGTGCAGGGCCTTGCTCTGGACCGGGACGCCAACGACCGGCAGCGTCGTGTGCGAGGCCACCATGCCGGGCAGGTGAGCAGCCCCGCCCGCCCCCGCGATGATCACCTCGAGACCGCGGGCCGAGGCGCCACTCGCGTATTCGGCCATCAGGTCGGGCGTGCGGTGGGCCGACACGACCTTGCGCTCATGCGGTATGCCAAACCGCTCGAGCACCTCGGAGGCGTGCCTCATCGTCTCCCAGTCGGACGTGCTGCCCATGATGACGCCGACGAGCGGTGCCTGTGCGTCCATGGCGCTCATTGTAGCCGGTCGCTTGCGGCGGCCGGTGCTTCCGTGGAGGCGCGTCTACTGCGACGCCAGCCGCACCGACTCGATCACGACGGGGCTGACCGGCACGTTCTGCATGCCGTTGGTCGTCGTGACGGCGACGGCTTTGATCTTGTCCACGACGTCCATGCCAGCCACGACCTGGCCGAACACGGCGTAGCCATGGCCGTCGGGCTTCGGGTAGTCGAGCCCGGGATTGTCGATCACGTTGATGAAGAACTGGCAGGTGGCGCTGTTGGGGTCCGCGGTGCGAGCCATGGCCACCGATCCGCGCACGTTCTTGAGCCCGTTCTGCGCCTCGTTCTTGATGGGCTGGCCCGTCGGCTTCTTCTCCATCGCGGCCGTGAAGCCGCCGCCCTGGATCATGAACGTGCTGATGACGCGGTGGAACACGGTGCCGTCGTAGTGCTTCTTGTTGACGTAGGCCAGGAAGTTCTTGACGCTCACCGGCGCCTTGTCCTGATCGAGCTGGATGCGGATCTCGCCGAGCGACGTCTTCATCACGACAACAGGGCCGGTGGCGGCCGTCTGGGCCGTGGCCAACGGCAGGGCGACGACCGCCGACAGGATCAACAGGACGCTACCAACGAGCAACGCACGACGATGAACGCGCATGGGCACCCCCGAAACGCTCATCTTATCAGCCCCTCACCCTTGGGGTCAGATCTTGATTCTATGCAATGGCCTTGGAGACGGTTCGTCCGCCATGCGATCCCTGCAGAGAATCAAGATCTGACCCCGGTCGGTGTGCCCGCATCGCTGCCGGGCGCCCGCGGGCGGAGCAGGGACGCGACCACCGACACGGCAATGATCCCAACGATGATCCCGAGCGACCAGCTGATCGGGAACTTCCCGCCGAACGCCTCGTTGAGCCACACCATCTTCAGGCCGACGAAGACCAGCACCGTGGCAAGGCCGTACTTGAGCAGGTGGAACTTGTCGATTGCGCCGGCCAGCATGAAATACATGGCGCGCAGGCCCAGGATGGCGAAGATGTTCGAGGTGAACACGATGAGCGGCTCGCGCGTCAGGGCAAAGATGGCCGGCACCGAGTCGACGGCAAAGATGATGTCACTCATCTCGAGGAACAGCAGCGCGACGAAGAGCGGCGTGGCTGCCAAGCGGCCGTTGACGCGCACGAAGAAGCGCTGCCCATGCATCTCGGGCGTCACCGGCACGAATCGCTTGAACAGGCGAATCACCGGGTTCTTGCCGGGCTCGAGGGGCTTCTCGGGCGCGAAGAACATCTTGATGCCGGTGAGGATCAGGAACGTGCCGAACAGCACGACGACCCAGTGGTACTGCATCAACACCGCGCCCATCGCGATGAAGATGGCGCGGAAGACGAGGGCACCGAGGATCCCGTAGAACAGCACGCGGTGCTGGTATTGCGGCGGTACGGCAAAGAAGCTGAACACCACCACGAACACGAAGATGTTGTCGACGGCCAGCGACTTCTCGACGATGTAGCCGGTGAGGTACTCCAGGCCCACTTGCCTCGCGGCAGCCTCGGGGTCGAAACCCGGGATGGCCAGCAGCCGCTCATTCCCCGGGAACGTGGCGGCGGCGTAGAGATAGAAGCCGTAGCCGAA
>JAFNAJ010000441.1 GCA_017860085.1 Acidobacteriota bacterium
GTCGGCCTTCCCGGCGGCCGCCCGTGCAATCTCGCGCTCGAGCCCGGCGGTGCCGGTGACGCGCACGCGGCCATCGAGGGGGATGGGGATGACGCCGGCTGCGTCCTCGGCGTCGGTCCCGGGCCGCAGTTCCAGGCCAGGTCCCGAGATCCACAGGCGTGGCGCCAGCAGGTCGAGACTACCCGCGCGGCGCCGGTGCTCGATGGCCCACGTGAGCGGCGCGTCCACGAGCCGGTAAGCGGTCACCCCGTGGGCAAGACCGAGCGCGTAGTAGTAGTCGGGATCGATCCAGGCCGACGGGGCGGCGTCGACCACGAGGTCGAAGAGGCCTGGCACGAGCGTGAGTTCAGAACCGTCGACGGTCGACGCGGGCGAGGGCAGTGGTCCGGGCTGCGTCTGAACGGCGGCGATCCGGTCGCCCTCGATAACGACCGCGACGGTTGGCTGCGCGCGGCCGGTCGTCACGTCGAGGACACGGGCCCCCGTGATGACGATCGCTGTCGAAGTGGGCTGCGCGACCAGGGCGGCGCACCCGAGTGCTGACAGCAAGACGACGGCAAGCGAGCGGCGCACGCGAACGTCCAAGCGTCCATTTTGTAGCAAAATAGGCCCGCGTCGAAAGGAGACGGCATGTCAGGACGACGACCGTGGGTACTCGTGGCTGGGGTTCTCGTGACCGTGGTCTCGCTCGTCGGCATGGTTGCGGGTGCGGACGACAAGGTGCCCACGATGGACGAGATGATCTCCCTGAAGTGGGTGGGGAGTCCCGCGCTGTCGCCCGACGGACGCCGGGTTGCGTACACCGTGCGCGAGACCAACTGGGAGGAAAACGCCTACGAGACCGAAATCTGGATCGCTGACGTCGGCACGGGTGAGGCCCGCCAGCTCACCTTCGGCAGGAAGTCGAGTTCGGCGCCCGCGTGGTCGCCCGATGGGAAACGCCTGGCCTTCGTGTCCGACCGTGAAGGGAAGCGGCAGATCTACGTGATCAACCTGGCCGGAGGCGAGGCCGAGGCGCTGACGAAGTCCGAGGAAGGGATCTCGGCCTTCGAGTGGGCACCGGACGGCGGATCGATTGCCTTCACACAGACGGATCCGGTGCCCGAAGACCGCAAGGACCGCGACAAGAAGTACGGCGAGTTCGAGGTGATCGATGCGGACCACCGCCTGACGCATCTGCACGTGGTCGACGTGGCGTCGAAGGCAGTCAGGAAGCTCACGAGTGGTGGCTACACCGTGGGCAGCTTCACCTGGTCGCCAGACGGCCGCACGATCGCCTTCGATCACCAGCCGACTCCCGATCCCTCGATGCGCGGCGACTCGAACATCTCCATCGTCACGGTGGCGTCGGCGTCGGTGAGCCCGCTCGTGACACAGGAGGGGCCAGACCGCGGGCCGGTGTGGGCGCCCGACGGACACGCGATCGCGTTCAGCACCAGCATGGCCAACCCGTGGCACTACTACGCGAACGACCTCATCGCGACGATACCTTCCTCCGGCGGGACCATCACCCCGTTGACCCGTGCGTTCGACGAAGACGCCAATCCCGTAGCCTGGGGGCCGGGCGGAATCTACTTCTGGGCATGGTCGCGCACGTCGAGCCATCTGTACCGCCTCGATCCGAAGGGCAACGACGTGACGCGCCTGGGCGACGGGCGCGCGGGCGTCGTCAGGGGCTTCTCCTTCAGCCAGGACTTCTCCCGGGTCGCCTTCGTTGGCGCCGACGCATCGTCGATGGAGGAGGTGTTCGTTGCGCCCGTGGCCACGATGCAAGGGCGCCCGATGTCACGGATGAGCGATCAGATCAAGGGGTGGCGGATCGGCACGCGCGAGGTCGTGCGATGGACGAGCAAGGATGGCACCGAGATCGAGG
The DNA here is from genome assembly GCA_017860085.1 of Acidobacteriota bacterium. GTDB lineage: Bacteria > Acidobacteriota > Vicinamibacteria > Vicinamibacterales > JAFNAJ01 > JAFNAJ01. The sequence continues at coordinate 1,874 of JAFNAJ010000441.1, forward strand.
GCGTGCTCCACAAGCCCGACGACTTCCAGGCGGGCCGGCGGTACCCGCTCCTCGTGGTCACCCACGGGGGGCCAACGGGGGTCTCGTTGCCGGTGCCGCGCCTCGGTGGCGTCTACCCGATCACCCAGTGGCTCGCGAAGGGCGCACTCGTACTGGAGCCAAACTACCGCGGCAGTGCCGGGTACGGCGAGAAGTTCCGGGCGCTCAACGTGCGAAACCTCGGCGTGGGCGACGCGTGGGACGTCATCTCCGGCATCGATGCGCTGGTCGAGCGGGGTCTCGTCGACAACGCGCGCGTGGGTGCGATGGGGTGGAGCCAGGGCGGCTACATCTCGGCGTTTCTCACCACTCACGACAGCGCTCGGTTCAAGGCCATCTCGGTCGGTGCGGGCATCTCGAACTGGGTCACCTATTACGTCAACACCGACATCCACCCGTTCACGCGGCAGTACCTTCGCGCCACACCGTGGGACGACCCGGCCATCTATGCAAAGACGTCCCCGATGACCTACATCAAGCAGGCGAGCGCACCGACGCTCATCCAGCACGGCGAGAACGACCAGCGGGTGCCCCCGCCGAACGCGTTCGAGCTGTACCAGGGGCTGCAGGACCAGGGGGTGCCGGTCAAGCTCATCATCTACAAGGGCTTCGGCCACGGCCTCAACAAGCCGAAGGCGACGCGCGCTGCCATGGAGCACAACTGGGAGTGGTTCGACGAGCACCTGTGGAACGCCACGCCCGCGCCAGCCGCCGGGGAGCCACGCCGGTGAGCGTGCGCCTCGCGCTTGCGCGTGGCGCGCAGGCCGGTCTCGTGCTCCTTGTCGTCGGACTGTCGGCCGCGGCATGCTCGCGCACGTCCCCCGTGACAACCATCGTCATCGGCTCGCACCTCCCGCTGAGTGGCGCGGATGCCGACTCGGGCCTCGCCATGGCTCGCGGCTACCGTCGCGCCGTCGACACCATCAACGCCGGTGGCGGGCTTCGCATCGGCCGCCCGGCCCGGGCTGTCCATGTCCGGCTCGACCTTCGAGACGATGGGGGAGACCCGGCGGCGGTCGATCGTCTCGTGGAGACGCTCGCGGCGGCAGGCTG
>JAFNAJ010000442.1 GCA_017860085.1 Acidobacteriota bacterium
TCCGTACACCCGTGGCCTGCTCACCTCGATCCCCGGCGGCGCCGCAGGCTCTCGGCTTCAGGCCATCGAGGGCGTGGTGCCGACCCCCGAGCGAGTGGGTCCCGGGTGCGCCTTTGCCCCCCGCTGCCTCGAGCGCTTCGATCGGTGCGATGTCGAAGTGCCCGAGATGTTGGCCATCGGGCCCGCTCACGATGCCCGGTGTCATCTCCACGATCCGCAGCGGAACGACGTCTCGGCCATCCTGGCCCCGCAAGCCAATCACCGAGGGCCGGGAGTGGACCTGCCCTAGCCGGCATGGCCCTGCTCGACGTGCGTCACCTCGTCAAGCACTTCCGTCGCAGGGAGGGTGTCTTCGGCGGCCCGCGCGTCGTTCGTGCCGTCGACGATGTGAGCTTCGGCATCGAGGAGGGCGAGACGTTCGGGCTGGTCGGCGAGTCGGGGAGCGGCAAGACCACGACCGGGCGTTGCATCCTGCGCCTCACGGAGCCCAGTTCGGGCGAGGTCTGGTTCCGGGGCGAGAACGTCCTGGCCTTCTCCCGCCCGCGCCTGCGGCAGGCGCGGCGCGAGATGCAGATCGTCTTTCAGGATCCGTACTCGTCACTCAACCCGCGCATGCGAGTCGGTGCGAGCGTCGAGGAACCGCTCGTGATTCACCGCGTCGGCAGCAAGGCCGAGCGGGAGGCGCGGGTCGAGGAACTGTTCCGGCTCGTGGGGCTGGATCCGTCGCACCGACGCCGCTATCCGCACGAGTTCAGCGGGGGGCAGCGGCAGCGCATCGGACTGGCGCGTGCGCTGGCGCTCAACCCGTCGCTGATCGTCGCCGACGAGCCGGTGTCGGCGCTCGATGTCTCGATCCAGGCGCAGGTGATCAACCTGCTGATGGACCTGCGGTCGGAATTGGGACTCACCTATCTCTTGATCGCGCACGACCTGCGCCTCGTGCGGCACGTGTGCGATCGGGTGGCCGTGATGTGCCTCGGCAAGATTGTCGAGCGGGCGCCGACAGCCGCGCTGTTCGAGAGCCCGCACCATCCGTACACCAAGGCGCTGCTCTCGGCCATGCCCGTGCCCGATCCGGACGGGCAGCCCCCTCGTCTCGTCGTCGACCCGTCGAGCTTCGATCGCGACGCGCCTCTTCGCGAGGTTGGGCCGGGGCATTTCGCGGCAATTCGATGAGCCGAACCGCCGGCAGGCCCCGACCTGCTGGTCCCGAGGGTCTTCGCTGTTCAGTGTCCGACCGGTTCGTCGGAGTAATCGTCCGGATCGACGTCGGCGTCCGGCGGCAGCTTGGCCATCGCCTCTTGCACCATCTCCTGGTGCTCGACCTCCTCCTGGCGCAGTTCGTCAAACAGCGCCTTCACCTCCGGGTCGCTGATGTGCACGAGAGCGGCGGCGAAATAGTCGTGCGCCTTGATCTCGGCCTGCAGGGCCACCTCCATGGCCTGGCGCGCCGACATGAAGACCGACGCCTCCTCATAGCCGGGCGCTTCCACGTCCCAGAGCAGGTCCCTGGTCACGGTGCGTGGGGCCTGCGGGAACAGCCGGAACCGACGCTCGCTCAGTTCGGTGCCGTGCTTGGTCTCGTTGACGGCCATCGTTCGGAAGAACCGCTCGGCGTCGGGCGTGTGGTGAAGCTGCATCTGGTCGGCGAACTCCTCGTACCGCTCCTTGGCCTCCTCCTCGATGAGGATGGCGAGGTCGAGGGCATCGACGAGCGACAGGCTGGCAAAGTCGATGGTCTTGGGCATGGCGCCTACTCTCCCCGGTCGCTGCTGCAGCTGTCAAGCGTCAGGGGACGGTCCCGCGTGTGTGCCGGCGGGGGCAGGCCACGCTGCCCCCGCCGCGGGTCGTGCTACTTCTGCAACTCCGAGATCAGCGTCGCCCCGTTCATGCGGGGCATCACCGACATGAGCTTCACCACTCGACGGGTATCGCGCACCACCCAGAAGGTGGATCGCTGGCCATCGTCTGGGGACGACACCTCGACCTTGAAACAGTCGAAGGTCCCCGCGGGCACGGTGGCCGACTCGGTGCCGACCACCTTGAGCTGCATGGCCTTCGGTTTCTGGCTCAGCACGTCGAAGTTGCGGAACGTGGTCTCGTAGCCCTCGGCAAGGGGCAGGGTGGCCATCACCTCGTAGGCACCCGCGCCGTCGGCGAAGATCGCCCGGCCGACGTCGACACTGAGCGCCTTGGGCTCGGCACCCATCTTCATCTGGCCGGTGATCTTGCCGTCCTTGAGCTCGTACTCGATGCCCATGGGCCCCTGCGTGGCCGTGCGCTTCTTCAGCTGCAACGTGCCCTTCTCCAGCACGACCGTGTCGACGGCCTCTCCCATCGGCGACTTCATGCGATCAGTGATCACCCAGTCGCCGCCCGACTCGGCGATCTCGGTGGTGACAGCCATCTCGGCCACCTTCTGGCCGCCCATCTCGACGCGCGCGGCGTAGCTCGCGGTGATCGGCTTCAGGTCCACCGCGGGCGTCGGCGCCGTCTCAGACACGACGACGCGCTTCGGCATCTCGACGGTCTTCGGGTCGACGGTGATCTCACCGAGCCGCGTGGTGACTTCGGGGGTCATCGACTCCTGGAATCGTCCGCCCAGGTGCCTGGCGAGGAACTTCTCCGTGGCGGCGAACGCGGCCATGTTGTTCACCGGGCGCGCGAAGCCGTGCCCCTCGTCCGGGGCCACGAGGTACTCCACCGGGAACTTGCGCTCGCGCAGGGCGATCACGATCTGGTCGGACTCCGCTTTCTTCACCCGCGGATCGTTGGCGCCCTGGATGACGAGCAAGGGCGTGCGGATGCTGGAGGCCGCGCTGAGCGGCGACTGCCGCTCGAGCTGAGCCTTGCCTTCCGGCGTGCGGGGATCGCCCATCCGCTGATAGAAGACCTCCCGGCCAGCTTCCCAGTAGGGCGGGATCGAGTCGAGCAGGGTAATCAAGTTCGAAGGGCCGACGAT
>JAFNAJ010000064.1 GCA_017860085.1 Acidobacteriota bacterium
CGTCCCGACGTGAGCGCCGGGCCAATCGAGCGGAAGCGCAGGCCGCTCCACGTTTGCGACGACCAGGCCGAACGAGGGGCCGCGGGCGGTGTCGCGCCTCGCTCGCCGGCGCGGGCCTGTGCCGGTGGCGCCGCAGGCGGGGCGGTCGGTGGCGTTGGCGCGATCTTGGCGTCCCCGGCAGGCTTGGTGGCTGGCGCCGGTGCGGCCTGGTCGAGGACCTCGGCCGCCGCGAGCGTGATGGTTCCCAGGATGAAGAGGGCGAGCAGGAGAAGAATCGATCGAGCGCGCACGAGATCACCTCCGGGCCGCAGGCTCGAGGGGGCGCGGACGGCCCGCGACATTCTAGATCCGGTCCAGGGGTCGGAGTGGATTTCAGTTTCTGCCATGCGCCTCGCCGACGACCGGTTGGAGTACGCTCTGGGAGGAGGCTGCGTCATGAACTCACTCCTCGTCGGCGCCACCCTCGTCGTGTTGGCGACCACCACACCGCCTGACGACCGAGCCACGGTCGAATGCGCGTTCCAGCACCCGCGGTATGTCGGGACCTGCGTCGAGAAGGTGACGCCGGAGGAGGACCAGAGTCACCTGGCCGCCTGCCGCGTCGTGCTCGCGTGCCTCAACGATACCCGCTGCGTCAAGACCTACTGCCAAGCCACGACGATCCGCGGCGGCTGGACGCTCGTGTCGCCGAAACCGGAGTCCAAGCAACGGTGACGCCGACGGCACGATGTAAGATAGCGGCCGCCTCGGAACCGAGCTTGGTTGTCAAACCCACGTCGGTTCTTGGTGCTTCGTTCTTGGTTCTTGGTCCGTTCTTGGTTCGTGGTTCGTTGTTCGTTCTTGGTTCGAGCAAGGACCCTGAACGAACCCGGGACCAGGCACCCTGAACGAACCCAGGACCAAGAACCCTGAACGGACCAAGAACGAAGAACCAGGAACCAAGAACCGTTGGCGTTCAGGAAGCAGGAATGCTGGAGTCCCTCGGCAGTCTGATTCAGCGCGTCGCCGACGTCGTGTTCATGCCGTGGATCGTGCTCGTCCTTCTTGGAACGGGCGCGTTCCTCACGATCCGCCTCCGCTTCGTGCAGATCGTCCGCTTGCCCGAAGCGATGCGCACGATGGTGGCATCGCAGCAGGAGGACGCGGGCGGGGCGCTGACGCCGTTCCAGGCGTTCGCGACCGCGCTCGCCGCGTCCATCGGCACCGGCAACATCGCCGGCGTGGCCACGGCAATCGTCTCCGGCGGACCAGGCGCGCTGTTCTGGATCTGGTGTTACGGGTTCTTCGCCACCGCCATCAAGTTCAGCGAGGCCGTGCTCGGCGTGACCTTCCGCGTCGTGCGCGGCGACACGGTGTCGTCGGGGCCGATGTACTACCTTCGCCAGGGGCTCAAGTCGCCCGTGCTCGCCGGCACCTACGCGCTCGTCGCGGCCGTCGCCGCGCTCACCACCACGCCGTTCACCCAGCCCAACTCCGTGGCCGTGGTGCTGGCGAGCGAGTTCGCCATCCCGACGTGGGTGTCGGGCATCGCGATCGCGGTCCTCACGTGGCTCGTGATCATCGGCGGGGTCAAGTCGGTGGGGCGCGCCGCGGAGAAGCTTGCGCCGCTGAAAGTGGGTCTCTACCTGATCGGCGGGGTGGTCGTGATCGGGTATCACATTCAGCACGTGCCCGAGACGCTCGCGCTCGTCTTCCGTGAGGCCTTCTCGCTGCGCGCCGCGTCGGGCACCGCGGCCGGCCTGGGCGTGTTGGTGGCGATCCGGTACGGCATGGCGCGTGGCGTCTATGCCAACGAGGCCGGCTACGGCACCGCGGCCGTCGCCTACGGCACCGCGCGCAGCCGCAGGCCCGAACAGCAGGGCCTCAACGCCGTGATGGAGGTGTTCATCATCTCGTTCGTCACGTCGACCATCAGCGCCATGACGATCCTGGTCAGCGGCGTGTGGCAGTCGGGGCTGACCAGCACCGCCGTCGTCGCACAGGCCTTCAACACGGCCATCCCCACCGTGGGGGGCTGGATCGTCGCGTTCTGTGCCTTCCTCTTCGGCTACACGACGCTGATTGGGTGGGCCTACTACGGCGAGCAGTTCTTCGAGTACCTGCTGGGCACGCGGGTCACGACGGCCTATCGGTGGACCTACTGTCTCCTCATTCCCTTCGGCGCCATGGCGAGGGTCGACGTGGTCTGGGCCTGGGGCGACCTGATGAACGGCCTGCAGGTCTTCCCGAACGTCATCGGATTGCTCGGATTGAGCGGGGTGGTCGCGATGGCCGCCCGGCGCCGCTGAGCGTCCCGGCTCCCACGGCCACTTTCGCCGCTTGATCGTCCCCCCGCCCACTGCTAGCATCGCGACGTGCCTCCGTCGAGCCTCCCGGCACGTCCCGGCCAGAAAGATGCGGTGCTAGGCGAAGCCCTGGCCCGGCTGGCGCCCCGTGCGCTGTTGAACGCGGCGGCGGGCACCGAGGCGGGCCGGACGGTGATTGCGTCCACCGACGGCGACCGCGAGCCCATCGTCACCGCCATCCACTACATGCCGGCGCGGTCTGCCGGCACGAGCCCTTTCCCGGAGCGGCTCGACCCACGGCTGCTCTCGATCCTGAGAGCGCGGGGCATCGAGGCTCCGTACACGCACCAGGTCGAGGCCATCGAGCACGTGCTCGACGGCCGCAACGTGGTGGTGGTGACGCCCACGGCGAGCGGGAAGACGCTGTGCTACAACGCGCCGGTCCTCGATGCCGTGCTGAAGGACCCTGCGAGTCGCGCCCTGTACCTGTTTCCCACCAAGGCGCTGGCGCAGGACCAGCTGGCCGAGTTGCAGGGACTCTGCGAGCGGCTCGATGCCGAGGGCGCCATGCGGGTTGGCGTGTTCACGTATGACGGCGACACGCCGCAGGATGCCAGGCGCGCGATCCGCACGCAGGCGCACGTGGTGCTGAGCAACCCCGACATGCTGCACTCGGGCATCCTGCCGCACCACCCGCGCTGGGCCAAGCTGTTCGAGAACCTCCGCTACGTGGTGATCGACGAGCTGCACGCCTATCGCGGCGTGTTCGGCAGCCATCTCGCCAACATCCTTCGGCGACTGCAGCGCATCTGCCGCCACTACGGCTCGGCACCGCAGTTCATCTGCTCGTCGGCCACCATTGCCAATCCGCGTGAGCTGGCCGAACGGCTCGCCGAGCGTCCGTTCGAGCTGGTGGAGAAGAGCGGCGCGCCGCGGGGCGAGAAGTTCTTCGTCTTCGTCAACCCGCCCGTGGTGAACGCGCAGCTCGGCATCCGGCGCTCGTACCTCGGCGAGGCCCGGCGAATCGCGCTCGAGTTCCTGCACCGTCACCTCCAGGTGATCGTGTTTGCGCAGAGCCGGCTCGCCACCGAGATCCTGACCACGTATCTCAAGGAGGCCTCGCCGTCGGTGCCGGGTGCGCCCGAGACCGTGCGCGGGTACCGCGGCGGCTACCTGCCCAACCGGCGACGCGAGATCGAGCGCGGGCTGCGCGACGGATCGGTGCGCGCCGTGGTGTCGACGAGCGCGCTCGAGCTCGGCATCGACATCGGCGCGCTCGACGTCTCGGTGATGGCCGGCTACCCCGGCACCATTGCCGCGACATGGCAGCGCGCGGGACGCGCCGGCCGTCGAACCGGCCGATCGGCGGCCGTGCTCGTCGCCTCGAGCGCCCCGCTCGACCAGTACGTGGTGCGGCATCCGGAGTACTTCTTCGGGGCCTCGCCCGAACACGCGCTCGTGAACCCGGACAACCTGCACATCCTCGTGGATCACGTGAAGTGCGCGGCCTTCGAGCTGCCGTTCACGGCCCAGGAATCGTTTGGGCAAGACGCTGTCGAGACGGTGCTCGAGGTGCTGGCCGAGGAAGGCTTCGTCCATCGCGCGGGCGACCAGTGGAACTGGACGAGCGACGCGTATCCCGCGGACGCCGTGAGCTTGCGGTCGGTCACCTCCGACAACTTCGTGATTGTCGACACGACGCGCGAGCCGAAGGTCATCGGGGAGACCGACTACACGAGCGCGCCCTCGACGCTGCACGAGAAGGCCATCTACATCATCGAGGGTCAGCTGTTCCAGGTGGAGCGCCTCGACTTCGATGGCCGCAAGGCGTACGTGCGCGAGGTCGACTGCGACTACTACACCGACGCCATCACGTACACGAAGGTGACGATCCTCGACGAGTTCTCGCGCCGGGGTCCCGGTGATTCGTGGGGAGCGACCCCGCTGGATGAGCCGGAGATCGAGCCGGCGGTCGAGGCGCTCGAGGCCACGCCAGGACCCGCGAGCCACTCGCACGGCGACGTCCACGTCGTCTCGCGCGTGGTGGGCTTCAAGAAGATCAAGTTCTACACCAACGAGAACGTGGGGTCGGGCGAGCTCGACCTGCCGCAGCAGGAGATGCACACGACGTCGTACTGGCTCACCGTGCCCCGCGCTGTCCTCGGCCACCTGACGTTCGGTGCCGACGACCGGCGCGACGGGGTTGCCGGCGTGGCCTACGCGATGCGCAACGTCGCCCAGCTGCTGCTGATGTGCGATCGACAGGACCTCGGGCTCTCGGTGGACATGGGCGATCCGGACACGTCCGGCGGTGCGCCCCGCACAGAGGGCGCTGCGCCGTTTGAGCCGCGCATCTTCCTCTACGACAACTACCCGGGCGGCATCGGGCTGAGCACGCCGCTGTTCGAGATGCGTGACCTCCTGCTGGCGCGGACGCGCGAGCTGATCGACGCCTGCGGCTGCGATCGCGGGTGCCCGTCGTGCGTTGGCCCGGTGGGCGAGACGGGCCCCCGCGCCCGCGAAGTGGCCTCGGCGCTGCTTCGGCAGCTGACGGGCTAGACGAGGGAGCTGTTGTGCGCTGTAGCGCGGTAGCGCAGGCCTTCAGGCCTGCGTGACGCCGACCGTTGAGCACTGATGGATCGCGATCGTCTTCGCTCGATTGTCCGGTCCGGCCCTGCGCCGGCCCGGGCGGGGCCCGTTCGCGAGCTGACCTACGAGCCCGTCGACGCCGACGGCCTGCCGGTCGACGGGGCGCGAGGCCTGCCGGCATTCGATGGCGCCACGACCGTCGGAACGCCGTTCGGCGAGGTGCTGCTCATCGAGCACGTCATCGACGCGGGCACGCCGCACGGTGCGGTCACGGTCGAAGACTGCGACCTCGCCGATCCGGATGCCCTGGGCGTGTTGACCGGGCGCCCGTTCACGGGCCTCGAGTCGCGTGGCCGATCCCCGGTGTTCTTCGACCTCGAGACCACGGGGCTGAGCGGCGGTGCCGGGACCGTCGCGTTTCTGGCGGGGTGCGGCACGTTCGAGGGCGGCGCATTCCGGACACGCCAGTTCTTCCTGCAGGGGTTTGCGGCCGAGCGCGCGCTCCTTCACGCGGTGGCCGAGGTGCTCGGCGACGCGGCGTTCCTCGTCACTTACAACGGCCGCACGTTCGACATGCCCGTGATGGAGATGCGCTGGCTGTTCCACCGGATGACGCCGCTCGATGCGGTGCCGCACGTCGACATGCTGCCCCCGGCACGCCGGCTGTGGCGCGAGGCCGTCGATGGCCCCGACCGCAGTTGTCGACTCGTGGCGCTCGAGGAAGCGCTGCTTGGATTCACGCGCGTGGACGATGTGCCGGGGTGGGAGATACCGCATCGGTACTTCGACTATGTGAGGCGGGGCGACCCGGGACCGCTCGAACCCGTACTGCGGCACAACCGGCTCGACCTCGTCTCTCTGGCCGTGCTCACCGCGCGGGCGCAGCGACTGGTGCGTGAGGGCCACACGGCTGGCCACGATGCGCGCGAGTGCGTGGCGCTGGGCCGGCTCTATCTGCGGGCCGGACGGATGGGCCAGGCGGAGGCCTGCTTCGAGGCGGCGGCCGACCACCCGGTTGGCGATCGGGCCGCGCGCGAGGACGGACTGCGCGAACTGGCCCTGATTCGACGCCGGCAGCGGCGTCATCCTGAAGCCGCCGCGGCGTGGAACCGGCTGCTGGCGTTGGGCCACGGACGATCACCCCGCGCCCGTGAGGCGATCGAGGCACTGGCCGTGCATCACGAACACCGCGAACGCGACCTCGAGTCGGCGCGCCGCTTCGCCCTGCAGGCGCTCCAGGCCGAAGCCGACCCCATGAAGCGCGAGGCCGTGCGGCATCGGCTGGCCAGGCTCGAGCGCAAGCTCCAGCGGCCGCTGCTCTAAGAGAACGGCCACCGGCAAGCGGCCACCGGCTGGCGGCTCCCGGCCAACCGTGACCGGTGCTGTGGCGCAGGCCTTCGTGACCATTGCTGTAGCGCAGGCCTTCAGGCCTGCGATGAGGCCGCGGCCACCGCCCGCACCTCAACTTCCTGGTGACCACGCCGATGTGTCGTGCATGGCCAGCGAGTCGTTCTGGGAGGTGCTTGCTGGCCGGCTGCACGACCGACCCGCAGGCCAGGCCGCAGCCTGCCGTCGAGGATCGCCGGTCAGGCAGACCTGGGATCCCGGACTGAGGTTCGTCCTCCTTGGCGGAGGCGTGACGGGCGATGCGGGCGTCACTCCGGTGGCCTCGCCGACTTCCCTCGGCACACTCACTGTGGCATGGTTGGATGCACTCGAGAGCCGGGCGAGACGCCCTCGACGTTTCCTGACCGAAGGTCAGCGCGCCGCGTTCGACGTGCTCCGCGCGTCAGGGGCGTCTGGCCTCAACGAGGACTTCACAGCCGCCGACCTGCGCAGCGCGTATCGCCGACTGGCGCTGCGCTGGCATCCCGACCGCCACGCCACGGCGGCCCCTGCCGAGCGCGCCCTGCTCGCGCAGACCTTCGCACGCATCACCAGCGCGTACCGGCAACTGGCCGGCCGACCTGCTGTACAGTAACGCTCGCCTCCGTCCCACCGGCGAAGGCGCCACCACGATGCTCGTGATTCCCGATCTCGGCGTGTTCCCTGACGATGCGGGGCTCGTGCCGCTCGAGATGTCGAGCGACCGCGCGTTTGCCGCCGGCCGCGACGGCGTGCTGTCCATCATCGCGACGGGCGACCGCAGGGTCGAGTTCATCTGCTGGGAGCGTCACGCGATCGCGCTCGTGGGCTCGGCTCTCGGCTATCCCGCCTACTACCCCGTGCGCCCGGTCTCTGTCGAGGCGCCCGTGCGGGCGGTGCTCATGGATCTCGACGGCACCTCGGTCAAGAGCGAGCACTTCTGGGTGTGGATCATCGAGCGCACCACGGCAAGCCTGACCGGCAATCCCCGGTTCGCGCTCGAGGCCGCCGACCTGCCGTTCGTCTCTGGGCACAGCGTGTCGGAGCACCTCGAGTACTGCGTCAGGAAGTACGCCCCGGGGCACACCGTCGAGGCGGCCCGCCGGTTCTACTTCGAGCACGCGCACCGTGAGATGCACGAAATCCTCGAGGGGCGGGGCCGTGTCGACGCCTTCGTGCCTGCTGAGGGCCTCAAGGAGTTCCTGCTCGAGCTCAAGGCCCGTGGGATCAGGATTGCGCTCGTGACGTCGGGGCTCTACGAGAAAGCTTACCCGGAAATCGTCGCGGCCTTCAGGCAGCTGAGCCTCGGCGACCCCGCGTCGTTCTACGACGCGATCATCACGGCTGGATTCCCGCTGCGGAAGGGCGAGGTCGGGACACTGGGCGAACTCTCGCCCAAGCCCCATCCGTGGCTGTATGCCGAGGCGTTCAGGGTCGGGCTCGGGATGCCGTTCGCGGAGCGGGGAAGGGCCATTGGCATCGAGGACAGCGGGGCCGGCATCTGCGCGCTGCGGCTGGCCGGGTTTGCTCCCATCGGGGTGGCCGGGGGCAACATCGACGAGAGCGGGGTGCGCGCACTGTGCCACGGCTACCAAGCCGACCTGGCGGGCGTGCTGGCGGCCCTGGGCTGATGGGGCCCGTACGTACCAAGGGCGACCCCGCAGGAGTCGCCCTCGAGTCGAACACCGGGCCGACGGCTAGGGCTGGGCCGGGGCGGGCTTCGGCTCGGCGGCCTTTTTCCCGCGCTTCAGGCCCGCCACCGTCGTCGCCCCGTACTTCTTCGTGAACCGCTCCACGCGCCCCTCGGCATCGACAATCTTCTGTCGGCCGGTGAAGAACGGGTGGCAGTTGGAGCAGATCTCGAGATGCAGCTCCGGCTTCGTCGAGCGGGTCTTCCAGGTCGCCCCGCACGCGCAGCGTGCCTCGACCTCGTGGTACTTCGGGTGGATACCTTCCTTCACGACGCGCTCCTTCGCACCAAACGCAAACCCTAAGTATACCAGCCGGCCGCGGACCTGCCAAACGCCACGATCCCGCGCGACCAGGCGGCTCTGTTACACTCGGCTCATGGCCACGCCGGCGGCACCTTCCCGGTTGGCCCAGGCCCCCCCCGGACGACGCCCGGGCCGGTCTGGGGTCCTGCACGGCGTCGGATGGCCCGTGCTTGCTCTGACGGTCTCTGGACTGGCCGTGGCTGCCGCGGCTCCCGCCGGCTCCGCCGGTCCGACTCCCGCCCTTCTCGCCGAGTACCTCACCCGGGACATTGGCCTCGAGCCTGGCGAGTTGGGAACCATCGAGCGGGGCGAGCCCGTGGCCCGCTCGCTCGACACGAAGGATGCCAACGAGGTTGCGATCGTTGCCGTCATCAAGGTCGACATTCCCAAGGAGCAGTATCTCGAGCGACTCCGCGACATCACGCGGCTCAAACAGGGTGAGCCCATCCTCCAGATTGGCAAGTTCAGTCAACCGGCCAGGCTCGACGACCTCGACGGGCTCACCTTGGACCCGGTCGACGTGGATGCCTTGAAGCAGTGTCGCGTGGGCGATTGCCACTTCGCGCTCACCGCGGACGCGATCGCTCGCCTCGGCCGCGACCTTGATCCCCTCGCCCCGGGTTTCGCGACGCAGGCCGAGCGCTGGATCAGGCGCTTCCTGCTCGACCGCGTGCACACGTATCTCGCGCGTGGAGATGCCGCGCTGCCGGTCTACACGAGCCGCCGCAACCCGGTCGATGTCGCGGCCGAGTCTCGGGCGGTCCTCGACGCGTCACCCACGTTCTTCGGCTTTCCCGCGGCCATGAAGCGCCACCTGCGCGAGTATCCAAACGACGTGGCGGCCGGCGTCGAGACCTTCGTCTACTGGTCGAAGGAGAAGGTCGGTCCCAAGCCCGTGATCAGCCTCACCCACGTCGTCGTCTTCTACGACCCGCAGCAGGACGGCGTCGTGTCGGTTGCCTCGAAGCAGGTGTATGCCAGCCACTACTTCGAGGCGTCACTGGGCCTCACCGTCGCGATCGACGATGGCGGCGACGCGACCCCGAAGGGGATGTACCTCGTCTACCTCAATCGGTCGCGTTCCGATGCGCTCAGCGGGTTCATGGGCCCCATCAAGCGCACGATGGTGCGGAACCGGTCGCGGTCGGGGGCCGAGGCTACGCTGCGTCGCCTCAAGCGGACGCTGGAAACCGATGCCGTGGCGAGCACGGGCCTCGGGGCCGCGCGACGCCACCCGTGAGGTCACCGATGACACATGTGCCAGCGCGTCGGGTGGTGATCGTGGGGGTGCCCTGGGACGAGCACTCGTCCTACCTGCGGGGCGCCGCCACGGCGCCCGACGCGATCCGCAAGGC
>JAFNAJ010000065.1 GCA_017860085.1 Acidobacteriota bacterium
CTTCTCTGCCGAGCGCGCGACGGCCCTGCGGCCAATCGAACTCCGCCTGCACGACACCATCAGGCCCGACGCGTGCCGTCGCGAGCACCGCATCTTCACAGAGGAGCCGCATCTCGCCGGGTCGCCGCGAAACTACGAGTTGGCCCAGTACATGGCCGAGGAGTGGAAGGCCTACGGCCTCGAGGAAATCGCGCTCGTCGAACACCCGGTCTACCTGCCGTGGCCGGTGCGGTACGAGGCCACGCTGGTCGAGCCGTTCGAGAAGAAGCTGTCGCTCACCGAGGACGGCGTCTCCCAGGACAAGGACTCGTATGCGGCCGACGTGGGCATTCCCTACTGCGCGTATTCGGAGAACGTCGATGTCACCGCGCAGGTCGTGTACGTCAACAGCGGCAACCCCGAGGACTACGACGTGCTGGCCCGCGAGGGCATCGACGTGCGGGGGAAGATCGCGCTCGCCCGCTACTCGATGCCGTACAGCTACCGCGGCTTCAAGGCCCTCACCGCGCAGCGCCGCGGCGTCGCCGCCCTGATTCTCTACTCCGACCCGGCTGACGATGGCTTCAAGAAGGGCGAGGTGTTTCCGTGGGGACCGTGGGGGCCGGAGAGCCACCTGCAGCGCGGGTCGATCGTCTACGACTTCAATCTGCCGGGTGATCCGCGCTCGCCGGGCTGGTCGTCGGTCCCCGGAGGTCGCTTCGTGCCTGCGGCAGAGGCCATCTCGGTGCCCAGGGTGGCCGCCGCCCCGATGTCGGCGCGCGATGCCGGCCTGATGCTCGAGCGGCTGGGCGGACCGGTCGCACCAGCGGCGTGGCAAGGGGGACTGCCCTTCACGTACCGCCTGGGGCCCGGGCCGGCCAAGCTGCACCTCGTGGTCGAAAACGACAAGAAGGTGCGTTCGATCTGGAACGTCATCGGCAAGATCCGAGGACGCGAGGCCCCGGATGAATGGGTCGTTCTGGGCAACCACCGTGACGCCTGGGTCTATGGCGGCGTGGATCCGTCGACCGGCACGGCGACGCTGATGGAAACGGCCCGCGCGTTCGGCGAGCTCGCGCGCGGCGGCTGGCGTCCGCGGCGCACGCTCGTGTTCGGCAGCTGGGACGCGGAGGAGTTCACGCTCACGGGCAGCACCGAGTGGGGTGAACTCGAGGCCGACCGGCTGCGGGCCGGTGCCGTCGCCTACCTCAACGTCGACGCCTCGGCGTCGGGCCCGAACTTCTCGGCGTCATCGGTGCCGGCGCTCGCGCGGTTTCTCCGCGAGGTCGCGATGGCCGTGCCGGACCCGTCAGGTGGAAGCGTGTACGACGCGTGGCGGCGGCGTCAGGCCACGCCAGCGGGCGAGGAGCCGCCTGTGGCGACGCGACTGGGCAGCGGGTCCGACTACACGGTCTTCCTGAACTTCCTTGGCGTGCCGGTCGCCGACCTCGGCTTCGACGGACCCTACGGCGTCTATCACTCGATCTACGACAACTTCACGTGGGTCGACCGCATCGGCGACCCGGGCTTCTACTATCACGCGGCGATGGCGCGATACTGGGCGACCGCCGCCATCCGTCTTGCCGAGGCCGACCACGTCCCGCTCGACTACGCGACGTATGCACGCGACGTACAGGCGTATCTGGACGAGGCGGCCACGTCGGCGAAGGCGCACGGGGTCACCATCGACCTCGCCGCCGCCCAAGCCGCCGCGAAACGTTGGGAACAGGAGGCGGGGGCAGCGCTCGAACGCGCCCAGCGCGCACTCGCGTCGAAGGACACGACCGCGGTGACGCGCATCCACCAGGCCTTGATGCGGGTGGAGCGCGCGCTGCTCGATGCCGAGGGACTCTCGGGCCGGCCCTGGTACAAGCACCTGCTCTATGCACCTCGGCCCACGTACAAGCCGCTGGTCCTGCCCGGCGTGATCGAAGCCATCGAGGCGCGCGACGCCGCGCGCGTGTCCTCGGAGGTCGGCCGCCTGACCCGGGCCCTCGAACGCGCCGCGACCACGCTCGAGGCGACGCGGTGATGCCGACAGGCGTGGACGGCGTTCGCCAATGAGCTACCGCTTCCCCGATCGCCCGGTGTTCTATCGCCGCCTCGGGCGAGAGTTCCCCTGCGCGGTGAGCGCGCGCGGCGCCTGGATTACCGACGCCGACGGGCGCGATTATCTGGACGCGTCGAGCGGCGCCATGGTGACGAGCATCGGTCATGGCGTGGCCGAGATCGCCGACGCCGTGGCGTCACAGATGCGCGAGGTCGCCTACGTCAACGGCCTGATGTTCACAAACAAGGCCGTCGAAGCGCTCGCCGACGAACTGGCCGAGCTGCTGCCCGAGCCGCTGCACTACGCCTATTTCCTGTGCAGCGGATCCGAGGCCATCGAGGCAGCCGTCAAGCTCGCGCGCCAGTACTGGTGCGAGAGCGGCCGGACGACGAAGTGGAAGGTCGTGAGCCGCGTCCCGTCGTATCACGGCAATACACTCGCCGCGCTTGCGCTCTCGGGCCGTGAGCACTACCGTGCGTTGTACGGGCCTCTGCTCACGCCGTTCCCTCGCATACCGGCACCGGACCCCTATCGACACCCCGGGTGCGCCGCGTGCACGGGCGAAGCCTTGGAGGAAGCCATCCTCTCGGAGGGGCCCGACACGGTGGCCGCGTTCCTGTTCGAGCCGATCGTGGGATCGTCGGGGGGCGCCGTCGTCCCCGACGCGGGCTATGTGCGGCGCGTCGCCGAGATCTGCCGCCGCCACGATGTCCTGGTGATCGCCGACGAAGTCCTCTGCGGCATGGGTCGCACGGGGCGCTGGTTCGCCTTCGAGCATTTCGGCGTGACCCCCGACATCCTGGTCCTGGGCAAGGGCCTCACGGGCGGGTACGCGCCCCTCAGCGCCCTCGTCTCGCGCCGTGAGATCGTCGAGCGGCTCGCGCACGGCACTGGCTACTTCAACCACGCGCAGACGTACTCGCACACGCCGGTGATCTGCGCCGCAGGCGTGGCCACGCTCCGCTTCATGAAACGGTTGCACCTGGTGGACCGCGCGCGCGATTTGGAGCCGCTGCTCTTTCGCGCCCTGGCGCCGCTCGCCGGGCGGCCGGGCGTGGGCGACATCCGCGGCAAGGGCCTGCTGGCCGGCGTCGAGTTCGTGGCCGACCGCGACACGAAGGCACCGTTCCCGCGGATCGACCGTGTGGCCGAACGCGTGGCCGAGCGGGCATTCGCGCGCGGCTTGATCGTCTGGCCGAACGTGGGCCACGTCGATGGCGAGCGCGGCGATCTCGTCCTGGTCGCGCCTCCGCTGGTCGTGGGCGAGGACGACCTCGCCGAGATCGGCGCTCGCCTGGCCGCCTCGATCGACGAGGTGCTCGGCGAGACCCGCGTGGCCGGCTCACGCCCGAGCGGAACGGGAAGGCTGTGATGACAGGGACCGGCGACAAGGTGATGTCGATGGCCGAGGCCATCGGGCGCTTCGTGACCGACGGCTGCACCCTCGTCATCGAGGGCTTCACCCACCTCATCTGCTTCGCCGCGGCGCACGAGATCATCCGGCAGGGGCGTCGCGACCTCACGCTGTGCCGCCTGACACCGGATCTCGTCTACGACCAGATGATCGCGGCAGGATGTGCCCGAAAGGTCGTCTTCAGCTGGGCTGGCAATCCAGGCGCCGGCCCGCTCTACGCCTTCAGACGGGCCGTCGAGCGGGGAATCCCGCACCCGCTCGAGATCGAGGAGTACTCGCACTACGGCATGGTGGCGCGGTTTGCCGCCGGCGCGGCACGGCTGCCGTTCTACCCGCTGCGCGACTACCAGGGCAGTGATCTGGCGCGGGTGAACCCGCGCATTCGGGACGTCACGTGCCCCTTTACGGGCGAGCGCCTCGCGGCCGTTCCCCCGTTGAATCCCGATGTCGCGATCATCCACGTGCAGCGTGCCGATCGGCTCGGCAATGCACACGTGTGGGGCTTGCTCGGCGTGCAGAAGGAGGCCGCGTTCGCGTCGGACAAGGTCATCATCGTCGCCGAGGAAATCGTGGACGAGGCAGCCATTCGTGCCGATCCCAACCGCACGCTCATCCCGGGCCTGATCGTCGACGCCGTGGTGCTCGAGCCCTTTGGATGCCACCCGTCCTACGCTCAGGGCTACTACGATCGCGACAATGGCTTCTACGTGCAGTGGCGCGACATCTCGACCGATACCGCGAGCCTCGACACGTGGCTGCAGGAATGGGTGCACGGCGTCGCATCGCGCGCGGAGTACGCCGAGAAGCTGGGGGACCGCCTGCAGGCGCTCAGGGCGCGGGAGCACCTGAGCCCTCCTGTGAACTACGGGTACTGACGCATGGACTACACCGCCAACGAACTGATGGTTTGCGAGGCCGCGCGGCAACTCCGCGACGGCGAGGTGGTGTTTGTCGGCATCGGGCTGCCCAACCTCGCGTGCAACCTCGCCAGGCGCCGCCATGCGCCCAACCTCGTGCTGATCTACGAGTCGGGCGCCGTCGGGGCGGTGCCCGAGCGGCTGCCAATCTCGATCGGCGACCCGGCACTCGTCACCGGCTGCTCGAGCGTCTGCTCGATGTACGACGTGTTCGCCCACTACCTGCAGGGTGGCCTGATCGACGTCGGGTTTCTCGGCGGCGCGCAGATTGATCGACACGGCAACATCAACACGACGGTCATCGGCGACTATGCCTCCCCGTCGGTACGCCTGCCCGGCAGCGGCGGCGCCTGCGAGATCGCCATCCTGGCCAGGAAGGTGGTCGTCATCGCGCCGCAGTCGAAACGCAGCTTCCCGGCGCGCGTCGATTTCGTCACGTCGCCCGGACACGTCGAGGGCCCAGGGGGCAGGGCGCGCCTCGGCATGCCGGGCCAGGGTCCAGTCTCGGTCATCACCAACCTCGCCTGCTTCGGCTTTCGAGACGGCGAGATGACCCTGACGTCGCTGCACCCTGGCAGTTCGGTCGAACAGGTCCGAGCGAACATGGGATGGGAGGTCGCGGTCGTGACCGACCTCGCGGAGACCGCCCCGCCCACGCCCGACGAACTTCGGCTCATCCGGGACGAACTGGACCCGGAACATCTCTATATCTAGGGGCTCGGCAGCGTGGGACTGGGGCTCGGCGTTCGACACGCTCAGTGAACCAAGGAACGAACCAAGGACCACCCGGTATCCCCTATGCCCCCTCCCGTCCATCCCCGCCGCGACCGTGGTCACCTTCTGCGAGTGCTCGGCACCGGCTTCGGCCTCGCCGTCATCGTCGGCAACACGATCGGCGCGGGAATCCTCCGCACCCCGGGCGAGATCGCGACCCAGCTGCCGAGCGTCAGCCTCTTCCTGGCGATCTGGGTGGTCGGCGGGCTCTACATCCTGGTCAACGCCATCTCGATCGCCGAGCTCGGCACCATGATCCCTCGCTCGGGCGGGCAGTACGTGTTCGCGCACCGCGCGCTGGGCAACTACGCCGGGTTCATCGTCGGCTGGAGCGACTGGGTCTCGACCTGCGGGACCACGGCCGCGGTGTCGATCGTCGTCGGTGAGTACGCGGGCGGGTTGTTCCCCGCGCTCGCCGGCCGGACCGTGGCGACAGCCGCGACCGTGGCGTGCGTGATGGCCGTACTGCAGTGGCACGGCATCCGCTGGGGCAGCACCGTGCAGAACACGACGAGCTTGCTCAAGGCCCTGGGGTTCCTGCTCCTGATCGCGGCGTGCTTTCTCCTCGGCGGCAGTGCCCAGGCCGCAGCGGTCTCGTCCCCGGCCCCGGGAGTCGCCGTGCCCACGCTCGCCGCCGTGGTCATCGCCCTGCAGGCGGTGATCTACACGTACGACGGGTGGACGGGCGTCGTCTACTTCTCGGAGGAGGTCGTCGACCCGGCGCGCGACATCCCGCGGGCCCTGTTCGGGGGGGTCATCGCGGTGATCGCCATCTACCTGCTGATGAACCTCGCCGTGCTCTACATCCTCCCCCTGTCGCGCATCGCGGGCGAGCCCCTCGCGGCGGGACTGGCGGCGCAGCAGATCTTCGGTCGGTACGGCGACACGATCATCCGGACGCTGATGATCGTGTCGATGATCAGCGGCATCAACGCTTATCACCTGATGGCCACGCGCGTGATCTTCACGATGAGCCGAGACGGACTCGTCTCGGACCGGATCGTGCGCGTCAATGCCGGGGGCACCCCGACGATCGCGCTGCTCCTCAGCACGCTGGTCGCGGTGGCGTTCATCATGAGCGGGACGTTCGAGCAGGTGATCTCCGTCCTCGCCGTCTTCTTTGTCTTCAACTACGCGCTGTCGTTCATCTCGGTGTTCGTGCTGCGTCGCCGCGAACCCGACACGCCGCGGCCGTTCAGGGTGTGGCTGTGGCCGTGGCCTACCCTGCTGTCATTGGTGGGCTCGATCGCCTTCCTCATCGGCGTGGTCGTGGCCGATCCCAGGACGAGCGCGCAGTCGCTGGTCCTTCTCGCGCTGAGTTGGCCCATGTTCAAGTTGTCGCAGCGGTTCCATCGCCCCGTCGGGCCGGCCTGACGGACGGTCATTCACGGTATGACGCGATCAGTGGTGTTCGGCGCCGGCCAGGTGGGGCTGCCGTTGGCTCAACTGCTCTCGACGCGAGGTCAGGAGGTCAAGCTCGTGAGCCGGTCCGGCGGCGCATCCGTGCCCGGAATCGAGGCGGTGCGCGGTGACGCCATGAACGGGGAGTTCTGCACCGAGACCGTCCGCGGAGCCTCGGCGGTGTACCACTGCATGAACCCGAAGTACGAGACCGCGGCGTGGGAGGCCATGCTGCCGAGGATCCAGGAGAACCTCGTGGCCGCGGCCGGACGCGCGCAGGCACGACTGGTCGTGCTCGACAACGTCTACATGCTGGGCCGCCCGGGCGGCAAGCCCCTCACCGAGGACACGCCTCTCAACCCTTGCAGCCGCAAGGGCGAGATCCGCGCACGGCTAGCCGACGCGCTGTTGGCGGCCCACCGGCGCGGCGACGTCCAGGCCGTCACGGGCCGCGCGTCCGACTTCTTCGGGCCCGGCGGCCTGCAGACCATGTTCGAAGCGCGCTTCTGGAAGGGCGTGCTCGCCGGCAAGAACGCGCCGGTCATCGTCAATCCCGACACCCTCCACACCTACCACTACATCCCGGACGTGGCCGCGGGCCTGGCCGCACTCGGTGCTGCGGAATCCGACGTGACGGGTCGTGCGTGGATGCTGCCATGCGAGCGAGCGGTGACGACTCGTGAACTGGCCGCGAGATTCGCCGCCCAGGCTGGTCATACGTCGGATGTGCAGCGGATGCCCAGGTGGCTGTTCAAGACGCTGACGCTCGTCGTGCCCATCCTTCGCGAGTTCGACGAGATGCTCTACCAGTGGGAGGAGCCGTTCGTCATCGACGACCAGCGGTTTCGCGAGCGGTTGGCGATCGCGGCCACGCCCCTTGACGCGTCCGTGCGCGCCACGGTCCAGTGGGCGCGGAGGCAGTTTGGCTAGCGGGCCGGCCTGAAGGCCGGCCCCTGCAGCAGATGGGACCCCTTAGGGCGCGAGGCTCGCGAAGGCGGCCTTGCCGCCCCGCAATCAAGCGGGCCGTGGCTTCACGGCGCGGATGAACGCGCTCGCAAACTTGCCGTCCACATAAGGTGCGACGGCGTCCACGTCGATCCCTGCGCCTTCGAGGAACGCGCGCGCCTCCTCGACACGGTAGACGCGCCACGGTTCGACCGACACGCCGGTGAAGCCTGCGTTGCTCAGCTTGGCCGCGTACTCGCCCTCCTCGAGTGCGCCGGCCACGCACCCGATCCACAACTCGACGTTGCGCCGGATCTCGTCGGGCACGGCTCCGCGCACCACGACGTCGGAGACCGCGAGGCGGCCTCCGGGACGCAGGACGCGAAAGGCCTCGCGCAGGACGCGGTCCTTGTCGGCCGACAGGTTGATGACGCAGTTCGAGATGATGACGTCGACCGAGGCATCGGGCAGCGGAATGTGCTCGATCTCGCCCTTCAGGAACTCCACGTTCTCGACCCCCGACTTGCGTTGGTTCTCGCGCGCCAACGCCAGCATCTCGTCGGTCATGTCGAGACCGTAGGCCTTGCCGGTAGGCCCGACGCGGCGCGCCGAGAGCAGCACGTCGATGCCGCCGCCCGACCCGAGGTCGAGCACGTACTCTCCGGGGCGAAGCTCGGCCAGCGCCGTCGGGTTGCCGCAGCCAAGCGAGGCCGCAACGGCTTCGGCCGGCAGCGAGCCCTTCTCGGCGTCGTCGTACAGATCGGCGGTGATCGGATCGCACGAAACCGGCCCGCCCGAGCAGCACGAACCTCCTCGCACCTCTCTCACGCTGATGGCCGCGCGGCCGTACTTCTCTTGGATGAGTTGCTTCAGATCGCTCATGCGTTCGTCCTTTCCAGGGCCGGATCCCCTCAGCGGCGGGACCGTCCCACGACAGGCTTTGGCGATTGCTCGGTCGCGCAGCCAGCGCGTCCGCCGCCACAGCAGTTGTCCATCAGGTAGCCCACGAGGCGCTGCATCGCGTCGTAGTCGGCCCGGCACACGATGAACCGTCCCCGAGGTTCGGTGGTCACGAGCCCAGCCTGTGCCAGGGTCTTCAGGTGAAAAGACAGCGTGGCGGGGGCCACCGAGAGCGCTTCGCCGATCTCCCCCACGTTGAGCCCGGCTGGGCCAGCCTGAACCAGCAGCCTGAAGATGCCCAGCCGGGTTTCCTGCGCCAGGGCCCCCAAAGCCGCAACCGCGCGATCCGTCCCCATGTTTCGATATTACTAGAACTATCAAAGTTGTCAAGCACTGCTCTCCTTGTCCCCCAGTTCTCGGGCTCGAGCGCCCGCACAACTCCGTGCTCAAAGCGCAAGGCTCGAGACTGAGGAGCATGCGGTACTCATCTGCCATACGATCACCAGCGCATGACTGGTGGCGAGAAGACAACGCTCGAGGTCGCCATCGTGGGTGGGGGGGCGGCGGGACTGGCCACCGCGATCTTCGCGGCGAGGGCGTTGCCCGGGTCTGCCATCGCCGTGTTCGACGGCGCGGCCCACCTTGGCGCCAAGATCCTGGTGAGCGGTGGAGGGCGCTGCAACGTCACCAACCGCGAGGTCACCGAACGCGACTTCAATGGCGGCAGCCGCCACGCGATTCGCCGCGTGCTGCAGGCGCTCCCCGTGCACGAGACGACAGCCTTCTTCGAGTCGCTCGGGGTGCGCCTCCACGAAGAGGCCGGCGGCAAGGTGTTTCCGGATTCCAACCGCGCACGAACGGTGCTTGACGCGCTCGTTGGCGAGTGCCTCGCGCGAGGTGTTCGATTGCTGCCGTCACACCGTGTGACGACGCTGACGCCGCGGGGTCCCGGCTTCGTCGTGCAGGTGGGGAACCGTGCGTGGACGGCCCGAACCGCCGTGCTCGCGACCGGCGGTTTGTCGCTGCCCCGGACCGGCAGCGACGGCTTCGGCCTCAGGCTCGCTCAACAACTGGGTCATACGCTGGTCGCGACCACGCCGGCCCTGGTTCCCCTGGTGCTGGACGACGAACTCCACCGACCGCTCACCGGGATCAGTCACCCGGTCAGCCTGCAGTTG
>JAFNAJ010000443.1 GCA_017860085.1 Acidobacteriota bacterium
GGTGAGGAACTTCATGCTCACGTCGAAGTTCGGCGTGGCGTAGAAGGTGCCGCCGAAGCCGAGCGACTGCCGCTTGGTCCGCATCTCGAAGGTCTCGAGATCGTTGTTGTAGATCGACCGGTTGGCCAAGGCCGCCGCCACCGTCGTGTTGTTGCACGTCGTCGGCGCCGCGCCCGCCGAGCAGGGGACGCCCACCGCCTGCTTGTTCTGGACGGCACCCTGATAGTCGTCCCTCAGCGACAACGTCGTGCCCCCGCGTTCCCACGCGGTGAGCGCGTCGTAGTAGTAGTTGGTCGGGATGGAGTCGAACAGGAAGTCGAAGTCGAACTTGGCGGCGCCGAAGTTCGCCTCAATCCGTTGGTCCCGATACCCGAGGTGGTTGGCCGTGATCGACGCGAAGTAGGTGCCCGCCTCGCGGGAGAACCTGATGTCTGAGTAGACACCGTCGCGGGTGTCACGATACCGCTCGTAGCGCGCCGCGTCGTCGTCGGTGTCGCCGAAGATGCCGCCGAAGTCGATGGTGCCGACCCACGGCAGGCTCGGTGATGGCGACGGTGCGGTTGGGGCGGGTTGCGGCGTCTGCGCCATCCCAGCGTGGGAGGCGAGCAGCAGCGCCGCAGTCAGGATGATCACTCTGTTGCGCATCGCTATTGTCCTCCTCGCCTAGCGCAGGAACGCCTTGCCAGATGGTGCGTTGGACCCGTGCACCTGCTGGTGGCAACTCACGCACGACCGCCCGAAGATCTTGTTGGCGTTCTGCGAGTTCTGCAGCAAGTACCCCTCATACACGGTGGGAGGATGCCGCGAGGTGACGTGACAGCGCTGGCAGAGGTAGGGCTGCTTGGCCACGAGCATCCGGTCGTTGTTCGACCCGTGCGGATCGTGGCAGGTCGTGCAGCTTTCCGACACCGGCGCGTGATCCCACAGGAAGGGCCCGCGCTTCTCGGCGTGGCAGCTGGTGCAGCTCTCGTCGATGGTCGTCCCCGCCTTGAGCAACTTCACGTTGCTCGAGCCGTGCACGTTGTGGCACGACGAGCAGCTCATCTTGCCTTCGCGCACCGGCATGTGGTTGAAGCGGAACTGGCGGTTGACGACGGCGCGGTGGCACTGGCCGCACAGCGCGACCTCGTCCTTGGCCTTCAGTTGCTTGTCGCCGGCCGGGTTGTGCACGCTGTGGCAGCTCAGGCAGCCCACTTGCCGCATGTCGTGCTGGCTGCCGTCCCACAACGCGTGCGTCGCGCGGTCGTGGCAGGGCGTGCACGTGTCGCTCGCCTGGCGGACGCCCTTCTTGCCCGGATTGAGAATCTTCTCCTTGTCGCCACCGGCCTCGACATGCTCCCTGCCGGGTCCGTGGCAGCTCTCGCAGCCCTTGCTCGCCGCCGGGCTCTTCTCGTTGAACGTGCGGGCATGGGCCGTGCCCTTGTAGCCCTTGTCTTCGTGACAGGTCAGGCAGGTGTCCTCTCCCGCGTAGTTTGCGGGGTCCTGGGCCACCGCGACCTTCGTCTCCGGCGCCGCGGGCTTGGCGGCCACGGCTCCGAAGAGCCCGGCAATCGCGAGTGCAACCGCGAGCGCCAGGCCGAGGCGTGTGACGTAACGGGGTACCAGCATGTCGTCGCTCCTCCGCGCCAACTGGCTTCGGCAGGTCGAGAATGAGATGTCAATCAGGGCGCCGCCGGGACACCGGCGGCCATAGACCTGCCCGGGCGCTCATTTGCAAGCGTGATGCCTGCGCTGAATTGTTCAACGAGCCAATGGAACTTGCTGAAAATAAAGGCGCTACGAACCATCGTAGCGCCTCCAAACGATTGGATTCACGGGTTCTCGGCAGTCAGCGCTCTTGTGGTGCCGAGCGGCCGCACTAGCTCATCTTGTGGCAGGTTTCGCAATCCTGGCTGATCGTGCGGCCATCGGGGCCCTTGTGTGCCTCGTCGTGACAACGGAAACATCCCTGACTCTCGGTGTGACCGAGTTGACTGGGATGCGTTCCGAACGTGACCTTCATCTTGGGAAACACGTTGTGCAAGTAGATGCGCTGGGCCCCAGCCACCGCCTGCGCGATCCGCCCGTCGTTGGCGTTGACCAGGTCCGGGTACGACGAGCGGTAGAAGTTCTCGAGGTGCGCCTTGATCCCGACCTTCGCCGCCTCCACGTCCGCAAACTCCTGTCTCAGGGCCGCCACGGTCTCGCGCCGCACGAACGGCAGGTTGCCGGGCAGCGCACCGTGCTGCAGAGCCTGGTCGACCGCTCGTTCCGCGCTCGACGCGAAGCGGTGGCTCGGCCGGTTGTGGCAGTCGACGCAGTCCATCGTCCGAAGCTCCCCGGTTCGCTTCAGCGCCTCGACATCCGTTCCCTCGGCCACGAACTCGGTCACCTTGCCGTTGGCGTCGGTCAGCCGCACGTACGGGATGGCCTGACGCTCGGCGTCCGTGGCGATGTACTCGACCTTCTGATTCTGACTCGTGTGCCAGTGAATCCCGTGCGGGCCGCCAAAGCGCCAGCCGCCCCCACCCACGCGCAATTGCAGGGTCGTCGACCCCTCCGTGTTGCCTTCGTCGTCGGCGTAGGCCGGAAACGTCCGAACGACGTCGCCGGTGAACTTGTCGGGCCAGTGGCACTGCTCGCACGTCTCGCGCGCCGGCCGCAGGTCGTGCACCGGGGTTGGAATCGGCGTGGCGTAGGTATTGAACGTGACCGCCCACACCTGCCGGATCCCGTCCACCTTCGACTTGACGAACCACGAGGCGCCCGGCCCGATGTGGCACTGCACGCAGTGCACCCGCGCGTGAGGACCATCGAGGTAGGCCGTGTGCTCAGGCTCCATCACGGTGTGGCACACCGTGCCGCAGAAGCCAACCGAGTCCATGTACTCGACGCCCTTGTATGCCGCCAGCCCGACGATGGCCAGGTTGACGATCGTGAGCACCAGCACGATGCCCGCGA
>JAFNAJ010000001.1 GCA_017860085.1 Acidobacteriota bacterium
CCTCCGCGCGCTGCTGGCTCTCGGCGGCGAAACGATCCTGATCGTCGCGACCCACGCCGTAGCGGGCGCCAATCTCCTCAGCCGTCAGCCCCATGTGACACGTCTTGATCGCGCACGTCAATCCATCGTCGATCATCGTGTCGACGACCTGAGCGTGCCCCATTCGGTATCCCCACCGGGCCCCCTTGAGCAGGAAAGGCGCGTTGCTCATCGACTCCGTGCCACCTGCGACGACGAGTTCGCAGTCGCCCGTGGCGATGCTCTTGGCCGCATGAACGACGGCCTGCAGGCCCGAGCCGCAGACGCGGTTGACGGTCTCGGCCGGCACCTCCACCGGCACGCCCGCCTTGAGCGCGGCCTGCCTGGCGACGTTCATGCCGACGCCGGCCTGCAGGACGCACCCCATGATGACGTCCCCCACACCATCCGGGGTGGCATGCGCCCGATTCAGGGCTTCCCTGATCACGATCGCTCCCAGGTCGGCCGCGGACAGGTCCTTCAGCGTGCCCCCGAACGACCCGATCGGCGTTCGGCACGCGCTCACGAGGTAGGCATCCATCTCAACGCTCCAGTTGGGGCAGGTTCTTGAACAGTTCGAGGGCCTCCGGGTTGGCCAGCGCTTCGCGATTGCGTACCGGTCGGCCGTGGACGACGTCGCGCACGGCCAGTTCCACGATCTTGCCACTCTTCGTACGCGGGATGTCGGCGACGGCCACGATTCGAGCCGGGACGTGTCGGGGCGTGGTGCTCTCTCTCACCTTCTGCCGGATCCGCGCCTCGAGTGCCGCGTCGAGCGCCATTCCCTCGCGCAGGCGCACGAACAGCACGACCCGCTGGTCGCCGTCCCAGTCCTGTCCCACGACGAGGCTCTCCACCACCTCGTCGAGCTGCTCCACCTGACGGTAGATCTCGGCAGTGCCGATGCGAACCCCGCCTGGGTTGAGCGTGGCGTCCGAACGCCCGTGGATGACCAGCCCGTCATGCTCGGTGATCTCCGCCCAGTCGCCGTGACACCACGCGCCAGCGAAGCGCTCGAAGTATGCCGCGCGGTACTTGCGACCGTCGCCATCGTTCCAGAAACTCAGCGGCATCGACGGAAACGGTCGCTTGCACACGAGCTCGCCGGTCTGTTGGCGCACGGGTTCGCCGCGCTCATCGAAGACGTCCACGTCCATGCCGAGCCCGCAAGCCTGAATCTCGCCACGCCAGACGGGCCCGATCGGATTCCCGAGAACGAAGCAGCTGACGATGTCGGTGCCGCCCGAGATCGACGCGAGGTGCACGTCGGCCCTGATCCGCCTGTAGACGAAGTCGAAGCTCTCCGGGGCCAGCGGCGACCCCGTCGACGTGATCGTCCGCACGGAGTCGAGCCGATGCGTGTCGATCGGCGCGAGGCCGGCCTTCTCGACCGACGCGATGAACTTCGCCGAGGTGCCGAACAGGGTCATGCGCGTCTCCTCGGCCAGATCGAACAGGACGTTGCCGTTCGGATGGAATGGCGACCCGTCGTAGAGCACGATCGTCGCGTCGGAGGCGAGGGCCGATGCGAGCCAGTTCCACATCATCCACCCACAGGTCGTGAAGTAGAAGACGCGATCGCCCGGATGGATGTCGCAGTGCAGTTGGTGCTCCTTGAGGTGCTGGAGGAGCGTGCCACCGGCGCCGTGCAGGATGCACTTCGGTGCCCCGGTGGTGCCGGACGAGTAGAGGATGTAGAGCGGCTGATCGAACGGCCACGGCTCGAACTCGATCGGTCGCGGCCGGAAGGTGTTCAGAAGGGTCGACCATCCCACTGCGCCACGAAGCCCACGGATGTCCGCGCTCTCGGCGACGTACGGGACGACAATCGTGCGCTCGACGGTCGGGAGCCCTGCCAGGATGGGCCCCAGTCGCGAGAGGCAATCGTGTGCCTTGCCGCCGTAGAAGTACCCGTCTGCAGCGAGGAGCACCTTGGGCGAGATCTGCCCGAAGCGGTCCAGCACGCCCCGCACGCCGAAGTCCGGTGAGCACGACGACCAGATCGCGCCGAGGGTTGCGGTGGCCAGCATCCCGATCACGGCCGCCGGCAGGTTCGGCAGATACGCGGCGACGCGATCGCCCGGGCCCACCCCGGCGTCACGCAGGGCCTGCGCCAGACGCGAAACGTCGTCGTGAAGCGCTGCTCGCGTGAGCGTCTGCCTGACGCGGCCCTCGCCCGAGAACACGATGGCCTCACGCTCGTCGGGTCGACCCAGGAGGTTCTCGGCGAAGTTCAGGCGGGCGGTGGGAAAGAACCGCGCCCCCGGCATCAGGTGCGGATCCGAGACCGGTGGACCCTCCCCACGCGATCCGACGACACCGCAGGCGTCCCACACCTCGGCCCAGAAACGACCGAGGTCGTCGACCGACCACGCGTGCAGATCGCGGTAGGTGGGCAGCTCACGGCCTGCCGCGATCGAGGCTCGACGCAGGAACGCCGAGAGGTGCGCCTGCGCGACCCGATCGTCCGAGGGAACCCACAGCGGCTCTCGAACCATCTCGCGCAGATTATAAGTCCCGGGTCGACAGCCGAGCGCGCCAGGCGGCCGCGGCCGCAAAGGCCCTCATCACGGCATCGCGATCACCGAGCCCGCGGCGCATGGCGGACAGCTCCTCGATGAGGCGGTCGATGGCCGCTTCCAGGTGGTCGGCATTCGTGGCGCAGATATCCGCCCAGATGTCGCCCGGGCTCGACGCGAGCCGCGTCGTGTCGAGGAGGCCGCCCGCGGCCAGGTCCAGTCCCTCGTCTCCAACGGCCTCCCCGACCACGCGCATCAGCGCGCTGGCCGTCAGCTGCGGCAGGTGACTGACGAACGCGAGCAATGCGTCGTGGCGCGCCGGGTCCATGGGCATGGGTCGCGCCCCAACGGCCTCGACGAACGCCGAGACTTTCGAGAGGACCTCGCCTGGGAGGTCACCGCTCGGGGTGAGGATCCAGCGCCGACCGACGAACAGTCCGGCGGCCGCCGAGCCCAGTCCGCCGCGAGCGGCGCCAGTGAGGGGATGACCGCCGACAAACGACAACCGCCCCGGCAAGTCCGCCGCGGCGCGAACCACCGCGCGCTTGGTACTGCTGACGTCGGTGACGACAGCGTCTCCCGCAACGACGTCTGGCAGGTCGCGCAGGATGGAGATGGTCTGCAGGACGGGGGCCGAGAGGACGACCAAGTCGGCCTCGGCCAGCATGCCGAGGTCGTCGGCCCCGACGTCGATGGCGTGGCGGACCATCGCCTGCTCGAGCACCTCCTTCCGGTCCACCCCGATCACCAGCGTCGTCGGCCAGACCTCCCGGGCGGCAAGCGCGATCGACCCACCGATGAGCCCCAGACCGACCACCCCGATCCGCGCAAAGGGCGGTGGGCCCTCAGCGGGCGTCAGCGTGGTGTCGGCCGCACGGACCGGCAGACGTCGCGCGGCGGCCACGCTACCGGCCCCAGCCGCGCCTCGCCACCGGTTCCACGCAGATGCTGCGCCCAATGGCCGGGGCGATGATCCGAAGCTCGGCCATCAGCCGCTCGAACTGCGACGGGAACATCGACTGCGCGCCATCGCTCAGCGCGTGGTCGGGATCGCAGTGCACCTCGATGAGCAGGCCGTCGGCGCCGGCAGCGACGGCGGCCCGCGCCATGGGCGCGACCTTGTCACGACGGCCCGTGCCGTGGCTCGGATCGACGAACACGGGCAAGTGGCTCAGTTTCTTGACGACAGGAATGGCCGAGATGTCGAGGGTGTTGCGCGTGTAGCTCTCGAACGTACGGATCCCCCGCTCGCACAGGATCACGTGCATGTTGCCGCCGGCCAGCACGTACTCCGACGACAGCAACCACTCCTCGATGGTTGCCGAGATCCCCCGCTTGAGCAGGATGGGCTTGCGCGTCTTGCCGAGCTCGCGCAACAGCGTGAAGTTCTGCATGTTCCGCGCGCCCACCTGCAGGACGTCGGCGTATTGCACCACCACCTCGATCTGGCTCGCATCCATCACCTCGGTGACCAGCGGCAACCCGTGTTGATCGGCGGCTGCGCGCAGCAGCCGCAGGCCCTCCTCGCCGAGCCCCTGGAAGCTGTAGGGCGAACTGCGGGGCTTGAAGGCCCCCCCGCGCAAGACCTTGGCGCCGGCCCGCTTGACGGCCGCCGCCGTGGCCTGCACCTGCTGCTCGCTCTCAGCCGAACAAGGGCCTGCCATCACGATGACCTCGTCGCCGCCAATCCGCACGTCGCCGCACAGGAAGACCGTGTCGTCCTGCTTGAAGGTCCGGCTGGCCAGCTTGAACGGCTCGGTGATGCGCACGACCTCCTGGACGCCCTCGAGCAGTTCGACCAGCCGAGGATCCCCCATCCGGGCGCCACCCACTGCCCCGATCACCGTTCGGGTCGCCCCAGTCGACCGGTGCACGTCGTAGCCCATCGTCACGAGCTGGGCCACGACCCGTTCGATCTGCTCCTCGGTCGCCCGTTCCTCCATCACGACCACCATGCCATCCTCCGTCACGCGTCCGCGCGCGTTCGGTCACCCTCGGGACCGTGCGTCGCTTGCTCGAGCGCTTCGCGCTCCAGGCGTCTTGCTTCGTCGATGATCCGCTCGAAGAGCCTCGTCATCGCCTGCCCGTCCAGCGGCCCTTTGTTCACGCCCCGCACGTGGGCCAGCACCTGCTGCTCACGGTCTGGCTGGTAGACGGCGAGGCCCAGCGCGTGCTTCAGTCGCCCAATCGCCAGCGCGCACTCGGCTCTCGCGCTGAGCAGCGCCACCAGCTCCTCGTCGAGGTCGTCGATCCGTCGACGCAGGTCGTCGATGGTCACCGCGGGCCGTCCTGTTCGCCGCCGAGCGGCCTCGGAGCGCACCCCCGACGAAGCGCGCGCACGAAGGCCTCGACGTGCTCGACCAACGCGTCCGACTGCCCCCAGCGCCCGATCACGTCCACGAGGGCACTGCCAACCACGGCGGCGTCGGCCCACTGGGCCACGTCGGCCACGTGCTCAGGGGTCGAGAGCCCAAACCCGACGGCCACCGGCAGCGCCGTCTCGCGCTTGATGCGCGCCACCAGGTCGCGCGCTCCGTCGGCCAGGGACGCGCGCGCGCCGGTCACACCCAGGCGAGAGATCGCGTAGAGGAACCCGCGCCCGAGGCGACCCGCCTCACGAATGCGGGCCGGCGTGGTAGTCGGACTCAGCAGGAAGATGGTATCAAGCCCCACCCCTTCGAGCGCAGCGCGCAGGCCGCCGGCCTCCTCGACGGGCAGATCGAGGACGAGCACGCCATCGACGCCTGCCTCCGAGGCTCTGGCCGCGAAGCGGTCCAGCCCCACCCTGACGACGGGGTTCGCGTACGTGAAGAGCACGATCGGGGCGCGGATGGCCGCTCGCTCGCGAGCGACCATCTCGAGCGTGGCCGCGAGCGTGGTGCCCGACGCGAGAGCCCGTTCCGAGGCTCGCTGGATCACGGGACCGTCGGCGAGCGGGTCCGAGAACGGCACGCCTATCTCGAGGATGTCGGCCCCAGCGCCGTCGAGTGCCCCGAGGACTCGTGCCGACCGCTCGAGATCTGGATCGCCGGCCGTGACGTAGGTCACCAACCCGGCACGTCGTTCGGCGCCCAGCCGCTCGAACGTCTCTCGAATTCGCGACCTCACAACGACGGCTCCTGCCCCGCCGCGTCCGGGCGCAGTTGCCGTTCAACTGCCTGCACGTCCTTGTCGCCCCGGCCCGAGAGGTTGACCAGCACGAGCTCAGGGGGTGACGACTCGCGCGCCAGTTCCCTGAGGTGCGCAATCCCGTGGGCGGACTCGAGCGCTGGGACGATGCCCTCGGTGCGGGCAAGCCACTGAAACGCCTCGAGCGCCTGTGCGTCGCTCACGTGTGCATACTCGGCGCGGCCCGACGATCGCAGCCACGCGTGCTCGGGGCCGATGGCCGCGTAGTCGAGCCCTGCCGACACCGAGTGGGTGGCGCCGATGTTGCCCGCGTCGTCTTGCAGCACGAAAGTGCGCGTGCCCTGAAGGATCCCCGGGCTGCCGCCCGCGAACCGCGCGGCATGACGGCCGGCCTCGATCGCCTCCCCTCCTGCCTCGACGCCAATCAACCGGACGGCCGAGTCATCGATGAACGCGTCGAAGAGGCCCAGCGCGTTGCTGCCACCGCCCACGCAGGCCACCACCGCGTCAGGCAACCGCCCGTACTGTGCCAGGCACTGCGCGCGGGCCTCCTGCCCAATCACGGACTGGAACTCCCGGACCATGAGGGGGTAGGGGTGCGGCCCGAGCGCCGAGCCGAGCAGGTAGTGTGTGTCGTGCACGTTCGCGACCCAGTCGCGCATGGCCTCGTTGATCGCGTCCTTCAGGGTCCGACTTCCCGCATCGACGCCGTGCACGCGTGCGCCGAGCAGACGCATGCGGAACACGTTCAGGGCCTGACGGGCCATGTCGTCGACGCCCATGTACACGTCGCACGCCAGTCCGAGCAGTGCGCACACCGTGGCCGTGGCGACCCCGTGCTGGCCGGCGCCGGTCTCGGCCACGACGCGACGCTTCCCCATGCGCACGGCGAGCAGGCCCTGGCCGAGCGCATTGTTGATCTTGTGCGCGCCGGTGTGCGCCAGGTCCTCACGCTTCAGCAGCACCCTTGACGCGCCGAGCGCACTGGCCAGGCGCCGTGCCTCGTGGAGGGGTGTCGGGCGGCCGACGTAGTGGCGCAAGAGCGACGTGAACTGTTGCTCGAACGCCGGGTCGCTCCGGGCGTCGAGATAGGCCGCTTCGAGCTCGGCAATGGGCGCCACGAGCGTCTCGGGCACGAAGCGGCCGCCGAACTCACCAAAGTAGCCGCGCGCGTCCGGATCGCGTCGCCCGAAGGCGCCGCGCACGGTGACGGGTGGTGCCTGGTCTTCCATCGACCTCAACCGTTCTCCGTCCTGGGCCCAGCCGATGCGACCCTGACGGCCTCGAAGAATGCCCGCATCCGGCCCGCGTCCTTGACACCTGGCGACGCTTCCACGCCCGACGCCACGTCGAGCGCCCACGGCTGCACCGACCGGATGGCCTCGGCAACGTTTCCCGCCGTGAGGCCACCCGCCAGGATGCTCCTCCGTCGCCGCGCCAGCCGGGCGGCCAGCGCCCAGTCCGCGACGCGACCAGTTCCACCCCGGCGCGCGCGATCGTCGGTATCGACGAGGAGCGTGACCTCGCCGGGCCACACCTCGGCTACGACGTCGACCGTCGTGGGCGTCAGCCGCACGGCCTTGATCACCGGTCGTGGCAATCTCGCGGCTAGCGATGGGCCTTCGTCGCCGTGCAGTTGCACGGCCGCGAGCGGAACGTGCTCGCACCATCGGCGCACCTCGTCGGCGGGCGCGTTGACGAACACGCCGACCAGTACGACGAACGGCGGCAACGCCCGCGCAATGTCCCTGGCCTGGTCGAGCGCCACGACGCGCGGGCTGCCCCTCCACGTCACCACGCCGATGGCGCTGGCCCCGAGATCGACCGCCATTTCGGCATCGGCAGGCCGCGTGACGCCACACACCTTCACGCGGGTCACGGCGGCACTCCCTGGTCGGCTCTTGTCGAGCCTGACGCGAGGCACCGTCGACCGGCCCCGAGCAAGTCCGCCAACGCGGCCCCCGGGTCGGGCGACGCCATGAAATGCTCGCCGATCAGGAACGCGTCGTATCCCGCCAAGGCCAACCCTGCGACCACTGAAGGGTCCTTGAGACCGCTCTCCGCCACGGCCACCACATGGCCAGGCAACCGTGCAGCCAGGTCTCGTGAGGTCGAGGCCGACACTTCGAGCGTTCGCAGATTCCTGTTGTTCACGCCGACGATGTCGGCCCCCGCATCCACGGCACGGGCGACCTCGGTCGCGTCGTGCACCTCGACGACGGCCGCAAGCCCGAGGCCAGAGGCCTCCCCGAGCAGCGCCGCGAGTTGGTGCTGCTCGAGCGCCGCGACGATCAGCAGCACAGCGTCGGCGCCGTGTGCGACGGCCTCGAACAACTGGTAGCGGTCGACGATGAAGTCCTTGCGGAGCACCGGAGTGGTGACGACCCGTCGGACTGCGGAGAGGTGATCCAGCGCGCCATCGAAAAAACACGGCTCGGTCAAGACCGACACGGCCACCGCGCCGGCGGCTTGGTACGCCGAGGCAATGCGGGGCGGATCGTACGCCGCCCGCAACACTCCACGAGACGGCGAACGCCGCTTGCACTCGGCAATCACGCGGACATGGGGCCCAGTGCCGAGCGCCGATCTGAAGGCGGACCCTCTCGGCACGTGTCCCACGCACAGCCGCTCCAGCTCCGCCAGCGGAACCCGCGCCTCTCGCGCCTCGACGGTGCGTCGCGTCGAAGCGACAATCGCCTCGAGGAGATCGCCACCAGATCCCGGGGGCACCGTCATGCGTCCTCTCCCCGCGAACACGACGCCATCCGCGCGAGCGTCGAGGCCGACCGCCCCGAATCAATCGCGTCGATCGCCTGCTCCATGCCCTCGCGCACCGTCGCGACGACGCCCGCAATGAGGAGCGCCGCACCCGCGTTCAGCACGACGATGTCTCGGGCTGGCCCTCCCTGCCCCGAGAGCACGTTGCGCGTCAGCGTGGCATTGTCGTCGGCAGTACCGCCCGTTAGCGCGTCGAGCGTGGTCTTTCTCAGGCCGAAGTCCGCCGGATGGACATAGAAGGTGTGCACCAGACCGGCGCGGCACTCGGAGACCTTCGTGTAGCCGCACGTGGACAGCTCGTCGAGACCGTCGGCGCCGTGCACCACCCACGCCCGATGGGACCCCAGCCTCGCGAGCGCGGTCGCCACCAACTCGGTCATCTCCGGCCGCGGCACACCGACGAGTTGTCGTCGCGCGCCGGCGGGGTTGGTCAGCGGCCCGAGGAGGTTGAAGGCCGTCCGCAACCCCAGGTCTCGCCGGGCCTGGCCGGCATGTCGCATCGACGGGTGGAACGTCGGCGCGAACAGGAACGCGATCCCGGCATCGGTGAGGCAGCGTTCCACCCTGTCGGGTGGCGCGGTCACATCGACGCCCAGCGCCTCGAACACGTCCGCGCTGCCACAGCGGCTCGATACCGAGCGGTTTCCGTGCTTGGCCACCAGCACGCCGCACGAGGCGACGACGATGGCCACCACCGACGAGATGTTGAACGTCCCTGCGCCGTCGCCACCCGTGCCGCACGTGTCGAACGCCTCCGGATACTCCCGCGACAGCCGCACCGCGTGCGCGCGCATGGTCGAGGCAAATCCCACCACCTCCGCGGGACGCTCGCCCTTGAGCCTGAGGCCGACGAGCAGCCCTCCGATCTGCGCCTGGGTTGCCCGCCCCGCCATGACCTCGGCCATCGCGCTGGCGGCCTCGTCGGTCGTCAGGTCGCGCTGGAGTGCGAGCTTCTCGAGAAGACCGGCGAACATCACAGCTCCATGAAGTTCCGCAGCATCCGGCGTCCCTCGACCGTCATGATCGACTCCGGGTGGAACTGCACGCCGTGCACCGGCCACGCCCGGTGCCTCAACGCCATCACCGTCCCATCGTCCGCCGCGCGCGCGGCCACCTCCAGGGCGGCCGGCCACCCGTCGTCGGACACGACCAGCGAGTGATAGCGTGCGGCCTCGAAGGATCCGGACAGCCCACGGAATACCCCGCGGCCGTCGTGTTCGACGGTCGACGTCTTGCCGTGCATCGGCCGAGGTGCCCTCACAACCAGACCACCAAAGGCGTGACCGATGGCCTGGTGCCCCAGGCAGACGCCCAGGATCGGCACCTCGGCTCCGAAGCGCCGAACCAGCTCGACCGAAACCCCGGCATCTTCGGGACGGCCCGGCCCCGGTGAGATGACAATCCGCGTGGGGCGAAGCCCGGCGATGTCGTCCAAGGTCACCGCGTCGTTTCGACGCACCACCACCTCGGCCCCCAGTTCGCCCAGGTACTGGGCGAGATTGAAGGTGAACGAGTCGTAGTTGTCGAGCAGCAGGACCATGGGTCTAGAGGCGCTCCGTCTGGGCCAGCTCGATGGCCTTCAGCAGCGCGCGCGCCTTGTCGCACGACTCCTCGAACTCCGACGCCGGATTCGAATCGGCCACGATCCCCGCACCAGCCTGCACCAACGCCCTCCCCTCCCGCATGACCACCGTGCGGATGGCGATGCAACAGTCGAGATTGCCGGCGAAATCGAGATAGCCAACCGCCCCCGCATAGAGGCCCCTCGGCCCCGGCTCCTGCTCTGCGATGATCTCCATCGCACGAATCTTCGGCGCGCCCGACACCGTGCCAGCCGGGAAGCACGCGACCAGGGCGTCCAGTCGATCCCGGTCCTCGTCGAGGCGCCCCTCCACCCGCGACACCAGGTGCATCACGTGCGAATAGCGCTCGAGCGCCATGAACACCGGGACGCGCACGGTTCCGGGTTCGCACACGCGTCCCAGGTCGTTCCGACCGAGGTCGACGAGCATGACGTGCTCGGCTCGCTCCTTCTCGTCACGCTTCAATTCCTCGCCCAGCCGCAGGTCTTCCTCGTCCGACCGGCCACGGGGACGAGTGCCCGCAATGGGGTGCGTCTCGACGCGTCGGCCTTCGACGCGCACGAGCATCTCGGGCGATGACCCAACGATGGCCAACTTGCCCATGCGGACGAAGTACATGTAGGGCGACGGGTTGACGTGACGCAGGGCACGATAGACCGCAAACGGGTCAGCCGTCACCTCCGCTTCGAACCGCTGCGACAAGACGACCTGGTACACGTCGCCCCGAGCGATGAGCTCCTGCGCGGCTCGCACCGACGCTTCGAAGCGCTCGCGTGTCGTGTTCGAGTGCACCTCCGGCGCGGCAGCGGGCCCGGCCGGTGCGCGCGACAGGGCCCGATCGAGTTCGCGCTCCAGAAACGCAATCCGCGCGCAGGCGAAGTGGTACAGCGTTTCGAGATCCTCGTTCGGCGTGATGCGCGCGTTGGCGATGGCCAGGATCCGGTGCTTGACGTGATCGAACGCGAGCACCGTGTCGAAGAGCATGAACCCGGCCTCGGGACCCTCTGCCGCCTGGGCGCTGCCGTACCGCTCCCAGACCGGCCTCAGGGCCGGCTCGAACCACGGCGAGGCGTCGTACCCAAAGAAGCCCACGGCTCCGCCTGTGAAGCGCGGCAGTTCGGGAACGAAGGGCGACCGGAACTCCGACATCAGCCGGCGGAGGGCGTCGACAAACGGCTCGGCCAACTCGGTGGTCTCTCCACTTCGTTCGAGGATGGTCCGCCCCTGCGACGCACGAAGGACGAGAAACGGGTCCTTGCCGAGAAACGAGTATCGGGCAACCTGCTCGCCTCCTTCCACGCTCTCGAGCAGGAAGGCGTAGTCGGAGAGTTCCGCGATCTTGAGGAAGGCGGACACCGGCGTCAGCAGGTCGGCCAGGATCTCCTTGTAGACCGGGACGAACGTGCCCCGGCGGGCCAACTCCACGAACTCTTCGAAGCTGGTCTGTCTCATGGTGCGTACCGCTCCTCGGGCCGGCCGTTCCTCTCGCCGTGCATGGCCGCCAGTCGCCGGGCTGCGGCCTCGCGCATGACCTCGGTCGGCGCCTGTTGTCCCGTCCACCACTCGAACTGCCGCGCCCCCTGCGCGACCAACATGTCGAGCCCGCCGATGGTGGTGCACCCGCGTCGCCGCGCCTCGGCGAGCAACGGCGTCTCCGCGGGGTGGTACGCGAGGTCGTAGACCAGGCGTCCATCGAGCGCCGTGCCTTCGACCGGGCTCGACACGCCATCGGGGCCGCTTTCGGCCGGTATGGCGTTGACCAGCAGGTCCCACGTCCCAGGCGGGACGGGCAGAGGTCCCCACCCCGCACCGAAGGGTTCGGCCACTAGGCGGGCGCGTGTCGCGTCGCGGGCCCTCACGGTGACACGGGCTTCTCGATCGGTGAGGCCCGCCACGACGGCGCGCGCCGCACCTCCGGCTCCCACCACCGTTGCGCGGAGGCCCCCGAGCTCCAAGTCGGCCAAGGGTGCGAGGAATCCTTCGAGGTCGGTATTCGTGGACTCCCATCCCGCCAGGCTCTGAGACCACCGCAGCGTGTTCGCTGCATCGAGCCGCAACACGACGCTGTCTCGCGACACCGATGCGCGGGCTGCCGCCAGCTTGTGCGGCGCCGTCACGCTGCAGCCCTCCAGCCCCAGGACGGTTCGCGACGCGTCCACGTCCTCAAACGCCTCCGTTTCCAAAGGCAGGTAGACGGCGTCGACCTTCGTAACCGCAAATGCGGCGTTGTGCATCGCGGGCGACACAGAACGCCTGACGGATCGCCCGACCACCCCATACACCCTCGTGCCGGGGCCCACGCTGCGAATTCGAAACTCGTCGAGGAGTCGTTCGAGCGAAAGCTGCCCGGCTGCCACGTCGCCGGCGTACGTCCACACCGACCCAAACCTCGACGGAAGGACTCGGGTCGCCACACCGGCCTCCCCCATGCCGACCAGCACGAGGCGCCCGCTGGCCCCGTGTTGGCGGCCGCACGCGGCCAAGATCGGCAAGTCTGCCAGCCGCCCAACCAGCACGGCCATCTTGGCTCGCGCCGCGCCAGTGGCAAGCATCGCCCTCACACGTTCGGTCAGGTCGGAGGGAACGCCCCCGGACTCGTGCCACGACAGCACGATGCGGTCGGGGCACCGCGTCAGCAGGTCGTCTCGGAACGGCGCTCCCCATTCGACATCGACGTACTCGGCACCAGCCTCGAGCGCGGCCTCCAGGATGCGGCGTCGCTCGTCCTCCCCGCCCTCGAAGCGCCCTCCATCCCAGCGAGGACGGCACGTAACCACGGCCGGGCGCCTGCGACCTGCGAGCGCCGCGCCCGGGTCGGGCTCTTCGAGGCCATCGAGCCGCAGTTCGATCAGGTCGGCGCGGGCCGCCGCCTCGCGGTCGCGGCGCAGCTCGCCGTGACTGCCGGCCATCACGGTTGCACAGATTCGACAGTGGGTCATCCTGAACCCGCGAACAGCAAAAAGCCCCTTCAACCGGATCGGCTGAAGGGGCTTGCTGAGTCCGCGCCGTGCTGTTCACGCTAGGCCCGCGCAGCCTCCCCTTCGGTGCTGATGCCGCGCCACCACGCGCACGACGTCGCGCGGATCACACGGCCGGGAAACTCGAAGGCAAACATCGCGTCGGACGATAACAGAGCCCTTGGCCCCCGTCAACTCGTGTGACCGGCGTGCGACCGGCGACCTTGACCACCTTCGATCCGGTTGCTATAACCGAAACATAGAAGGTAGCGTGACAGCACGAAATCCCATGCGATTCACGGTGGCCGCAGCCTGCGCGCTCCTCCTGCTCGGCGGCACATGCACAGACTCGCAGACGGCCTTGATGCCCGTCGACGAGGTCAGGGCCGGCATGACCGGGACGGGATACACCGTCTTCAAGGGCGAGGCTCCTGAGCCATTCACCGTCCATATTCTCGGCACGCTCCACAACGTCGTTGGCCCCCGTCGGACGATGATTCTGGCGCGACTCGAGGGCGGTCCGCTCGCCACGTCGGGCGTGATCGCGGGGATGAGCGGGAGCCCCGTCTACGTGGACGGCCGGCTCGTGGGCGCCATCGCGTACTCCCTCGGCGCGTTTCCCAGGGAGCCGATTGCGGGCATCACACCGATCGCCGAAATGATCGAGGCCGCTCGCCTGTCGACGCCGCGGTCGGCGTCGCAGCGCGCGTTGCCGACGCGCCTCGACGCCCCCGACGCGCTCGCGTCAGCGGTGCGTGCGCTCCTGCCCGGCGCCTCGCCGTTTGCGGAGCGACTGGCGGACGTCCGCGTCGCCGGCGGCGACGTCGGGCCGTACGCCTTGAGCCTCACGCCCATCGCGACGCCGGTCTCCCTGGCAGGGTTCAGCGGTGACGCGCGAGCGGTGCTGACCAGCGTGCTCGAGCAGGGGGGGTTCGTCGCCGTCGCCGGCGGCAGCGCCTCGCCGTCCCGAGCACCGTCAGGTGACCGTGCTCTCGCGCCGGGCGACGCCGTTGGTGTGTCGCTCGTGTCGGGCGACCTGTCGCTGGCGGCCACGGGCACCGTGACCCACGTGGACGGTGACCGCGTCTACGCCTTCGGCCATCCCTTTCTCAATCTCGGTCCCATCTCGTTCCCCATGACGCGGGCCGAAGTTCACGCGGTCGTCCCCAGCCTGATGTCGTCGATGAAGCTCTCGAGCGTCGGCGCCCCGATCGGCACGGTGCGTCAGGATCGGGCCTCGACCATCGCGGGAACGCTCGGCGCCCCTCCGCCGATGGTGCCCGTGCGGATCACGCTCGAGAGCCAGGGGGCGCCGTCGCGCCGGTTCGCCTTCGAGGTCGCCAACGACCAGGTGTTCACCCCGCTCCTCGCCTTCGCCACGGTCCTTTCCGTCTTCCAGTCGTACGAACGGGAGATGGGGTCGGCCACGTTCGCCGTGTCGGGATCAGCCCGTGTCAAGGGGCTTGGCGCAGTGTCGCTCGAGAACGTCTTCGCGGGCGATGCTGCCTCGGCGAATGCCGCGGCCTCGGTGGCAGCTCCCCTGACCTCTCTCCTGCGCAACGAGCTGGCCGACGTCGAGATCGAGGGGATCGACCTGG
Organism: Acidobacteriota bacterium; assembly: GCA_017860085.1. Lineage (GTDB taxonomy): Bacteria > Acidobacteriota > Vicinamibacteria > Vicinamibacterales > JAFNAJ01 > JAFNAJ01. The sequence continues at coordinate 14,583 of JAFNAJ010000001.1, forward strand.
TGGTGCAGTCGACCGAGCAGACCCGCACGGCGACGATCGAGCGCGTGTGGCTCGACGGCGGCGATGTCCGAGCAGGTCGAACGCTCGTTCTCAAGATCGCCACGCGATCGTACCGTGGAGAGGAGACGGTCCGTTCACTGCCCGTCCCGATTCCCGAGCACGTGAGGGGCCCGCTGACGCTGCTCGTCGCTGACGCGAGCGCGCTCCGCGAGTGGGAGCAGCACGAGATCCGACCGGCGAGCGACGTGCAGAACATCGGGCAACTGATCCGGCAGTTGAACGAAACCCGCCGCAACAACCGCCTGTACGTGCGGCTCGCCAGCCAGTCGGCTGGTGCCGTGGTCGGCGGCGAGGCGATGCCCGCGTTGCCCCCGTCCGTGCTCACGGTGCTCGAAGCCGGCGGGACGAGTGGCAGCTTCACCCCCATCAGGAGCACCATCGTCGGCGAGTGGGACCTGCCGACCCCGGATGTGATCAAGGGTTCCCGTTCGCTCAGGCTTAACGTGGAGCCCCGTTGAGGCCCACGACGCCGACGTTCTCTTCCCAGGCTTCCCGCATGCCCATACGAATGACGTTCCGACTCTCGCTCGCCATGGCGGTGGGCGCCCTCGTCCCGACGGTGTTTGCCGCGACCCCCACGTTCTGGCAAGTCTCGACGCTCGCCGAGTTCCTGAAGGGAGACACGATCGAGCACGTCGCCGTCGACAGCGACGGACGGCTGATGCTCGGCCCGCGCAACGACGTGGTCTACGCGGGCACCACGCCGGCCATCTGGACCCTCGTCGACGACGGGCAGGGTGCGTTTCTGGCTGGAACCGGCAACGACGGCCAGGTCCTCAGGATCACCCTCGATGGTCAGGCGGCCGTGGCGTTCGATGCCAGCGAGGCCCAGGTACACGCAGTCGCAGCCGGCCCCGGACAGGCCTTCCTCGCGGGCACGGCCCCGGACGGCAAGCTGTATCGTGTGGCGCCCGACGGGGCATCGTCGGTGCTCCACGATCCGCAGGACAAGTACATCTGGGCGGTCGTCGTGGCGCCCGACGGCACCGCCTATGTGGGCACCGGTGAGAAGGCCGCCGTCTACCGTGTGTCTCCCGCAGGCCAGGCCGCCGTGCTCTACCGGCCAAAGGCGGCCAACGTGACCGCGTTGGCGCTCGATCCGCAAGGCAACCTGCTCGTCGGCACCGAGTCGCCCGGGCAAGTCGTTCGAGTCGACAGCCAAGGCCGGCCCTTCGTGCTGCTCGATTCGCCCTTCCGAGAGATCCACAGCTTGCGCATCGATGCACGCGGCCATGTGTACGCCGTCGCGCTCGATGGCGCCGAGGACGAAGCCAAGGCTGCGCCGGCTCCGGCTTCAAAGGCGCCCCCAGCCACTCCCGTACCAGTCGTGTCGACGCAAATCACGGTGACGTCGGTCGCGGGCGTCGGCGTCGACGCCGGCGTCGCCACCCCGTCGCCTTCCGCAGACCAGGCCGGTGGCAAACCGAAGGGTGCGGTGTACCGCATTGCCCCTGACGGCTTGTGGGACACTGTCTGGCAGTCGAACGACGACCTGCCCTACGACGCCTTCCCCCAAGGAGACGGCTCGCTGCTCATCGGCACGGGGGCCAAGGGCAAGATCTTCCAAGTCATGGAGGGTTCGGCACGGGCGACGCTCGTCGCCCGCGCGTCGGCCCAGCAAGTCACCAGATTCGCGCGCGTCGCTGGCGGGGACGTGTGCTACGCCGTCTCCAACCCCGGCAAGGTGTTCCGGCTGTCGTCCAGTGTGGCGGCCCGCGGCGAATACCAATCTGACGTCCGCGATGCCGGCACCGTTGCGACCTGGGGCGCGGTGCGGTGGCACGGACGCACGCCACCGGGCACAGCGATCGAGATCTCGACGCGCTCGGGCAACACGAAACGCCCCGACGACAACTGGAGCGACTGGTCTGTTGCCTACGCGGACGCCGCGGGCTCGCAGATTGCGAGCCCCAAGGCACGCTACCTGCAATGGCGCGCCGTGCTCACTGGAAAAGGTGTCACGCCTGTGCTGACGTCGGTCACCGCGGCGTACCTGCCGCGCAACGCAAGACCGACCGTCGAAGCCATCACGGTCCACCCGCCAGGCACGGTGTTCTACAAGCCCTATCCCACAGGTGAACAGGATCTTGCGGGATTCGACAGCGGGACATCCGACGGCTACCAGCCCGGTCGGCTCGGGGCAGCGGCTTCGTCGTCGACGCCGCCGGCCCTCGGCCGCCGCACCTATGAGAAGGGTCTCCAGGCCTTTGCCTGGAAGGCCACCGACGAAGGGGACGACCGGCTGCTGTTCGACGTGTTCTACCGTCACGAGGGCGACGCGACGTGGCGGCCCTTGCGTCGCGGTCTCTGGGACCCGCTCTTCACGTGGGACACCACCTCGGTGCCCGACGGCACCTACACGATCAAGGTGGTCGCCTCCGACGCACCGTCGAACGCCCCAGGGGCAGCGCTCGTCGGCGAATTGGAGAGCGTGGCGTTCGAGATCGACAACACGTCACCGATCATCGAGCGCGGGGCGGCCACACCGTCCGGGGATCGGACCGTTGTCCGCTTCGTCGTGCGTGATGGGCATTCGGCCGTGCAGCGCGTCGAGTACTCGCTCGACGCGAATCGCTGGCGCCTGGTCTATCCGGTTGACGGCATTGCCGATTCGCGGGAAGAGGCCTTCGAGGTCGTGCTCGAAGGCGTGGCCAGCGCCATCGTGCGCGCGTCGGATTCGCTCGGGAACATCGCGACCGAGGTCGTTGGTCGCTGAGGACGTCAGCTGATCGTCTTGCCGCGGACCGTGGTGTGGGTCACCACCCACACCATGTTCACGGCCACCGGTGCGCCGGCGAACGAAGCAGGGCTGAAGCGCGCCTCCGACACGGCGCGCACGAGACGCGACACGGTCTCGTGGTCGCCCGCCGAGGCCCTCAGCACAGACGGTCGTACCACCAGCCCCTCTCTCGTGACGACGGCGGCCAATGCAAAGACCACGTCGTCGTCGGTCGAAGACGACTCCTCGACCAGGGCCGATACCGCCGGCTCGCGCACCACGCGGGGCGGGACCATGCGCTCGTCGATGCTCACCGGGTAGAGGTTCGAACCCGGCGCTGCCAGCGCGGCCAGGATGCCGGCCAAGGAGTCTGCCCGCACCTGCGGCGCCAAGTAGCCGACGCCGACGAGCAGCGCAGCGCACAGGCCCGTTGCGGCGGTCGCGGCCAGCGCAGCCCACACCAGGTGCATGTCCTCGAACGCCCGACTCATTCGCACTCTGACCGACTGCTCGCGTTCGGCTTCTGCCCGGGCCACGGTGGCCTGGCCGGCGCGTGCGATCTCGTCGAGCGGCAGTGGCAGGCCCGTCGCGGCCCGCCTGATCACCTGCCCCAGTCGCTGCAGCCGTTCCACCTCCCGAGCGCACCCCTTGCAGCGCTCGAGGTGCGTCTCAACGGCACACATCTCCTGGACCGTGAGTTCGCGGTCGCAGAACCCGGACAGGTGGCGTCTGAGGCGGGCGCAGGTCAGGCGCGTCATAGGTCCACCAGTTGGGCGCGCAAGGCTTCCCGCGCGCGAGCCAGGCGAGACTTCACCGTTCCCCCCGCCACGCCCAGTGAAAACGCGATCTCCTCATAGCTCAGACCATCGATCTCGCGAAGCACGATCGCCGTGCGCTGCTCGAACGGCAGCTGCTCGAGCGCCCGCCAGACGCGGTCGGCAGTCTCCTTCTGGTCGAGAAGCCTGTCTGGGGCCGGACCGGCGTCTCGAAACGCCCGTTCACCGCGTGCGCGAACGTGCTCGTCGAGCGACACCTGGTCGCCCTGCCGGCGACGACGCCACCAGCGCTGCCGGTTCCACGCCTGGTTGACGACGATCCGATAAATCCAGGTCCGGAGACTCGACTGGCCCTTGAAGGTGCCGAGTGTCCGGAAGACGCGCAGGAAGACCTCCTGCGATACGTCGAGCGCCTCGTTGTGATCGCCCAGCAGGTGAAGCGCCAGTTGATACACCATGCGCTGGTGCTGCTCGACGAGATCGCTGCACGCCACCTCGTCGCCGGCTGAACAGCGGGCGATGAGTGCGGCCTCGCCGGTCTCGACCCCGGTCCAGGCAAGTGCGGCTGCGGGTTTGGCGGACATCCTTTCGGCCACCAGGCGCTCTCCGGCTAGAATACCGACGATAGATTAGAACCCGCAAGAGGCCCGGTTGTTCCGGGTCACCAGCCATGCGCCGCCTGCTGCTCGTCCTGCCCGTCGCCGCCGTGGCCGCCCTGCTCGCGTTCGCCTACGCCTCGTTCACCGCCGAGCGCCGGTACTACGACCTGGTCCGCCAGGGAGAGGACGCGCTCGCGCGCTCGAAGTCCTCGGAGGCCGTCGAGGCCTTCAGCGGGGCGATCGCGATCCGCTCCGACCGCATGCTGGCGTGGTTCAAGCGGGGCGAGACCTACCGGGCGCGAGGTGAACTGGATGCGGCGCTGCGCGACCTGCGACAGGCGGTCGAAATCGACCCCTCGGTCCTCCCCGCGCTCGAGATGCTGGGCGACGTGCAGTACGACATGGGGAGGTACGACCGGGCGGCCGAGCGGTACGAGGCCTTTCTGGGAGTCGACGACCGGTCGGACACCGTGCTCTACAAGCTGGCGCTTGCCAGGTTCGCCGAAGGCCAGCTCGAGGCCGCCACGAAGGCCCTGCAGCGCGCGGTCGTCTTGCGCCCGCGGTTTGCCGAGGCGTACTGCTTCCTGGGTATCTGCCTGCGGGCCGCAGACAATCGCGCGGACGCGCTGGCGGCCCTGAACCGGGCCGCCGAGCTCGCCCCGGCTCTGCTGGCTGCCCGGGAGGAGCTGGCGTCGCTCGAGGCCGAGCTGGGACGACCCCAGGCGGAGCAACGCCACCTCGAAGCCCTCGTCGCCCTGGACCCCGACCGTCCCGACCGGTACACCGCGCTGGCGCTGGCGTACGCGCGCGCCGGGCGCACCGACGTCGCCGTCACGACGCTGGCCCGTGCGACCGAGCGCATGCCGGACCGACCGGAACTGCTCACCGCGCTGGCCAGGGTCTGGCTGATGGTGGGCGAGCGGGGCCCCGACCGGGTCGCCCTCGACAAAGCCATCGAGGCCTCGGCGCGCGTCGTCGACCAGAGTCCCACCAGTGAGACCATGGCGCTGCTGGGCCGGTCGCTGCTGTTGGCTGGCAAGACGGGCCAGGCCCTGCCCTGGCTGCAGCGCGCCGCCACTCGGCACCCGGTCGACCCGCTGGCATTGCCGAGCCTGGCCGATGCGGCCGAGCGGTTGGGGCGAGTTGCCGAGGCGCGTGACGCCCTCGTCAAACACGCCACGCTCGATGGCGACCGCGCCCCGGGTGCCCTGACCGCTCAGCGAGCGGTGCGCATCGCCCGACTGTGCGACCGGCTCGACGACGCGACTGGCGCAGCGCATTGGCTCGAGCGTGCGATCGCGGCATCGCCCGGCGAGCCAGAGTACCCCGCCCAGCTGGCCCGCGTTCAGTGGGGCGCCGGCTTGACCGAGGAGGCGCTTGTCACGATCGGGCGCGCTCGGCAGCGTTTTCCAGCCGACCAGACGCTGCTCGACCTCGAGCGCCGGTTCCAAGCCTCCCCGCGCCCCAGACGTCGCGCAGCTCGCGCAACTTAGGCACAGGCTTTCAGCCTTCGGCCGTCGGCTCCTTGCTGTCGGCGCTCAGCCCTCGCTCGGGCAGGCCCAGGCGCGAGATCAGCTTCGAGAGCCCCTGCCGGCTGATGCCCAGTTCCCTGGCGGTGGACCCGCGGTGTCCCTGGTTGCGCAGCAGCGCATCGCGCACGAAGCCTGCCTCAAATGATCGTCGCGCGGCATCGAGACGGGCCGGCCCGCCCGCGCGCGGCGCTCCGAGCGTCCGGAGTGACGCCGGGAGCATGCCGGCGGCGACGCGGCCTCGGCGCGGGGCCGAGACCGCGAGCAAGGCCATCACGTTCTGCAGTTCTCGCACGTTGCCCGGCCAGTGGTACCGCTCGAGGGCGCTCAGTGTGTCAGGGTCGAGCGTCGCCTTGCTGCCCGCCCGTGCCGCAGCGTCCCGCCAGAAATGCGCGGCCAGGAGGGCGATGTCTTCGCGTCGTTCCCGAAGCGGGGGAAGGGCAAGGCGTACCACGTCGAGCCGATAGCGCAGGTCATCGCGGAACCGCCCCAGCCCGACTTCGCGCGACAGCGAGCGGTTCGTGGCCGCCACGATGCGGACGTCGACGCGTCGTGCCACGTTCTCGCCGACGCGGCGCACCTCGCCTTCCTGCAGCACCCGGAGCAACTTGGCCTGCGCACGAGGTGACAGCTCGGTCACCTCGTCCAGGAAGAGCGTGCCGCCATCGGCCTCCTCGAACACGCCGGCCCGCTCGCTGATTGCGCCCGTGAATGCGCCGCGCGTGTGGCCAAAGAGCTCCGCCTCGAGCAGATCGTCGGTGATGGCTGCGCAGTTGATCGCGCAGAACCGCCGGTGCCGCCTCGAGCCGGCTCGATGGAGTGCCCGAGCCACCAGTTCCTTCCCGCTCCCGCTTTCCCCCTCGATGAGCACTGGAAACGGCACCTGCGCCGCCTGCCGCACGCGCTGTCGCAGGTCTTCGATCACCCCGCTTCCACCGACGATGTCGAGGTCGTCTGCCTGGGCGGCCGACGGCAGGGCACGTCGGTCGAGCACGCTGCGCACCGCTGGCGCCGCCGCTGCTGCAGCGGTGGTCAGCACCGCGAGCACGCGGCTGGGATCTGGCCGGTCGTCGAGGCACCAGCGTGCGCAGAGCGCCGCAATGGGAAGACCTCCATAGCGAACGGCCGTGGCCGTCTCCACGCCAGCGTCCACCTCGAATGGCGGGATCGACGACCCCGTGCTGACGGCGCGCTCTGCCAGCGAGAAGGCCACGCGGTTTGTCGCGCTGGCGCGGGCCAGGGGCGTTCCATCCTCCGCATCGAAGCCCACCGCAACGGCACCCAGGCGCGACCGCAGCAGCGCGCAGATTCTCCCAAGCGCGTCCCGCTCGTCATCCGCGGCCTGGCAGATCTGCAGGACGTCGACCACCTCGTCCACCACCTCGAACCTCCTCCCTGCCCGCCACGCGACCGACGACGGCGCGCCCATGTCGTGGGTCAGCCGCGCCCGTCCGATTTGCCGGCGCGGCGCCGCGCCAGCTTCGGCCAGCGCTTGGTCGACCTGGACGCGGACCAGCGGCGGCAGTCGCGTGCGGTGTCGCATCAACCATCGGGCTGCCGCCCGTGCCTCGCGGGCCGGGCCACGCTGCAGCCGTGCGCCCACGAGTGCAGCCCTGATCGTCGCCGCGGCCACCAGGCTGTGCGCGCGGTCGGCGGCATCCGTTCCCTCTCGGGCTGCGCGGACCATGCCTTCGACGTCGGCCAGTGCCGCGTGCACGCGCAACCTGGCAGTCAAGAGCCAGGCTCTGGCAAGTGGATCGCCCCAGGGACGCGCGTGCCAGGCGTCGCGCACAGCCTCGTGCGCGCTGCGAATATCGCCACGGGTCAGTGCCACACGCACCCGCAGAGCCCACCACTGCGCCGCGACGAGATCGTCCGTGCCGGGTGCCATGTCGACGAGGTCGAGCACCTCAACCGCACGGTGGATCTCACCCTGCCACGCACAGCATCGCGCCAGCATCACCCCGCAACCCGGGTGCCCGCGCCCATGCGCTGCCACAGAGGCGGCCCATGCACCCTCCAGCACGTCGCGCGCCGCCGCAAACTGCCCAAGGTCGGTGCGGAGGCACCCAGTTGCTGCCGCCACCTCGAAGGCGATGTCTGGCGTCCGTGCGGACGACAGGGCGAGGGTGACGTGCGCCACGGCCGACAACGCGTCGCGCGACCGCCCCTGTTGCCGCAGCCGACCGGCGAGCGCCAACGCCGCGTCGATGCTCGCCTCGGCAGCGTCACGATCGTGAGCCAGGTACGCACGTCGTCTGAGCGCACGCTCGCAGGCGGCGAAGCGCCGGCGCGCAAGCAGTTGGGCGACCGGCGTCCGGCAGTCGCCAGCAGCCCACGCGACGGGGCTCACGGCAGGCGCGTCCCGAAGACTCGGAGACTCTGCGAGCGGCGCTGCGCCGGCACCGGCGGCCGACACGCGCACGATCGCCGCGGCGCGTGCGGGCGAACAGGCAACGAGCACGGCGCCACCCGCCAGCCCGCCCGTTCCCTCGTCTGCGGGACCGCCATCAGTGGCCAGCACCACGACTGATCGTCCTCGCCACTCGCGCAAGACGGTCCAGTGCGATGCGACGACATTCGCGTTGAGCACCGCGAGTCCTCGTTCGCGCGCCTCGAGCGCCACGCGCTCCACGAATCCAATCGCGGCATCGGCTGGTACACTCAGGTGCACGGCACGAGCCCGCGCCGGTTCGACGGCGTCGAGCACTTCGGTCAGCCGGCGAAGCGCGTCGGCACCCGCCGCCGTACCGCACCAGGCGTCTCCACGCTCACCGACTTGCCTCGCGCGTCGCACGGTAAACGGCCGTCCATCAGGGTGTCTGCCCTCGGTGACCACGACCGCCGCCTCGCCGCGCAGCCAACCGTCGTCTCGCTCGCGTGACAGGCTGACCGGGGTCGACTCGCCGATGGGTCCGTGGCTCCACGAGACGTCGACCGGCAGACCGGTGGCCAGGTCGCGCCAACGTCCGCCGACCTGGCGCGCGAATCGATCGTCCAGGTGTTCGAGCGCACCACGACGCAGGGCCGTCCGGGCCATGCGTCACGTCGAGCAAGAAACGCGCCCGCCCGATCGCAGCAGGATCACGCGCGGAGACGGCGCCGACAGGCCCGCGTCACCGCGAGCCGCAGCCCAGGGGAACGCAGAAACTTCGTGTACAATCCGGCCTCGATGCTGCGTTTTCTGACTGCCGGCGAGTCGCATGGACAGGCGCTGGTGGTCATCGTCGAGGGTCTTCCTGCAGGGCTGACGATCGACATCACGCTCGTCAATCGCGAGCTTCGACGCCGACAGCTCGGCTACGGCCGCGGACAACGAATGGCCATCGAAGCCGACGAGGCCACGGTCCTCTCGGGGATTCGCGCCGGTCAGACCATCGGCAGCCCCATCAGCCTGCTGATCGGGAATCGCGACTGGAAGAACTGGCAGAAGACGATGCACGTCGAGCCGGAGGCGCCGAGCGACGCCACGGGTGCCCTGCGGCCACCGGTCACGCGGCCCCGCCCCGGTCATGCCGATCTCGCGGGCGGGCTCAAGTTCGACCGAACCGATCTGCGCGACGTGCTCGAGCGAGCCAGCGCGCGTGAAACCGCTGCGCGGGTCGCCGCGGGTGCGCTCGCCCGCCAGTTGCTCGGCGCCGTCGGCATCGAGGTGGTCAGTCACGTGGTCGCTGTGGGCGAGGTCGGTTCGGATCAGGCGTGCACGGTTGCGTTCGAGGACGCGAGGCGGATCGCAGACGACCGGCCGCTCCGTGCCGCGGACCCCGCGCTCGAACAGCGTATGGTCGAGGCGATCGACCGCGCGAGGGCCGCTGGCGACACGCTGGGCGGGGCGTTCGAGGTGATCGCCCACGGCGTTCCCCCCGGGCTCGGAAGCTACACGCAGTGGGATCGGAGGCTCGACGGCCTGCTCGCGCAGGCGCTGATGTCGATCCCGGCCATCAAGGCGGTCGCCATCGGGCTCGGCACCGCCGTGGCGGCTCGCCCGGGCTCGCAGGTTCACGACGAGTTCGTCCTGCGGCCGGAGGGCGACGGTCGCCCCCGAGTGGCGCGGATGACCAACCGCGCGGGGGGTCTCGAGGGCGGCGTCACGAACGGCGAAGACGTCCGGGTGACGGCCTACATGAAACCGATCTCGACGCTGATGCAGCCCCTCAGGTCCATCGATCTCGCGACCCTCGAGTGTGCCCCTGCCACTGTCGAACGCAGCGACGTGTGCGCCGTGCCGGCCGCGGCAGTGGTCGGTGAGGCCATGACCTGCCTGGTGCTCGCACGCGCACTCGGCGAGCGCTTTGCGGGCGACACCCTGGACGCCCTCGAGGCCAGCATGGCCGCAGCCCGTCGCCGTGTCGACGAACGCCTCGGCCGGGCGCCAGACGATGCCGGCGCCGACGAGTCATGATCCGCCCAATCCTGCGGTTCGGCGACCACGACTTGCAGACACCGGCGCGGCCCGTCGCAGCCATCACCGGCGAAATCCAGCACTTGATCGACGACATGATCGAGACCATGTACGCCGCCCCAGGGGTAGGCCTGGCGGCGCCGCAGGTCGGCGTGCCGCTGCGACTCTTCGTGGTCGACACGTCGGTCGGCAGCAACCCGCGCGACTTGCTGGTGCTCGTCAACCCCGAGTTCGTCGAGCGGGAAGGGATGCAGATCGAGGACGAAGGGTGCCTCAGCGTGCCCGGATTCTCGGCCAACGTGGCACGTCCGGCGCGGGTGGTGATTCGCGGGCTCGACCGCACCGGCGACGTGGTTTCCTGCGAGGGAGCCGGCCTGCTGGCCCGGGCCTTTCAGCACGAGATGGACCACCTCGATGGTCGTCTCTTCCTCGATCGCCTGCGAGGCCTGAAGCGGCACCTCATCGTTCGAAAAATCCAGAAACTCAAGCGCACGGGGAAGTGGTAGATGCTTCGCCTGCTCTTTCTCGGTACCCCCGACTTCGCCGTCCCGTCGCTGGCGCGCCTGCTGCAGTCGGAGCACCGGGTCGTCGGCGTCGTGTCGCAACCTGATCGCCCGCGCGGCCGGGGCCAACACGTCCAGCCCCCCCCCGTGAAGGTGCTTGCGCAGGCCCACGACCTGCCGGTCTGGCAGCCCGTGCGGTTGAAGGACCCCGACCTCATCGACGCACTGAGAGCGGTGAAACCCGACGCCGCCGTGGTGGCAGCCTACGGCCGGATCATCCCGGACGTCCTGCTCGACCTGCCGCGTCTCGGGATGATCAACGTGCACGCCTCGCTGCTGCCTCGGTGGCGCGGGGCTTCGCCCATCCAGCGTGCCGTGATGGCGGGCGACCGCGAGACAGGCATCACCATCATGCGCGTGGTTTCCGAGCTCGACGCCGGTCCCATGCTGGCGAAAGCCACGCGCCCCATCGGACCCGATGAGACCGCGGCCGACGTCGAACGCGACCTCGCGGAGATCGGCGCGGCGCTGCTGCCGCCCGTGCTCGGTGCGCTCGAATCAGGCACCGCGCGCGAGGAGCCGCAGGATGCGGCGCTCGTCACGTTCGCGCCGCGGCTCGAGAAGGGCGACGGAGCCGTCGACTGGACCCTCACCGCGCCCGAGCTCCACAACCGCGTGCGAGGGCTGCACCCGTGGCCGCTGGCCTTCTCGTGGCTCGGTGCGGCGCGGATCACGATTCTGCGCACGCGATCAGAGGCGGCGCGTCACACGGTGACGGAGGGCACCATCGTCGAGGCACGCGGCGACCGGATCGTCGTGGCCGCGGGGGCTGGGACGTCGCTGGCCTTGCTCGAGGTTCGCCCGGAGGGACGCCGAGCGATGACGGCTCGCGAGTTCCTGTCGGGCCACCGCGTCGAGCCGGGGACGCGTTTTCTCGTTCACCCTCCCGCATGACTGCGCCTGCCCGCGTCGCGGCGCACCGCGCGCTGCGCTCGGTGAACGGCCGGCGCGCCGATCTCGCCACGGCCCTCGCTCGTACACGAACAGACCTCGAGGACGACCGCGACCAGTCGCTGGCGGCCGAGATCGTCACGGGGACCCTGCGCTGGCAGGCCTTTCTCGACTGGGTGATCGATCGTCGCCTCGACCGTTCCCCGGGCAAGCTCGACGCGACACTTCGCGACATCCTGCGCGCCGCGGTGTACCAGTTGTGGCGCCTCGAGCGGGTGCCCGCACACGCCGTGGTCTCCGATGCGGTGACACTCGTTCGGGAGGCTGGGCTGCCAAAGGCTGCCGGCCTCGTCAACGCCGTGCTCCGCAGGATTGCACCCGAACGCCACGACCTGTCGGGCCCTGGCCACCCTGGCGTCCGCCCGTCAGGACAGGTCGCTGGCGATCTGGCGGCGTGGCGCGAGCGTGCGCTCGACTACCTGGCCATCACGTGGTCGCACCCTCGCTGGCTCGTCGCACGCTGGCTCGACCGCTTCGGACTTGACGTGACCGAGGCATGGGTCCGCTTCAACAACGCGCCGGCTCCGCTCACGCTTCGCGCCAACGGCATCCGCCTCACTCGCGAATCCCTCGCGCGCCGCCTGGCCGCCGTCGGAGTCTCGGTCGAGCCGACCACGTACGCCCCCGACGGCCTGATCGTCACGGAAGGGAACCCGCTTCGAACGTCGCTCGCTGGCGAGGGCCTGTTTCTCGTCCAGGACGAAGCGTCGCAATTGGTGCCTCTCGCCGTGGTTCCGGCCGGCGTCTCCCGCGTGCTCGATGCGTGCGCGGCGCCCGGCGGCAAGACCACCGCGTTGGCAGCAAGCCTCGCTCCCGGGGCGCTCGTCGTGGCCGCCGACGTGAGGCCGAGGCGCGTGGCGCTGCTCCACCGCACGGTGGCAGCCTGCGGCGCACGCAACGTGCGAATCGTCGCCGCCGATCTCGCGCGCGGGCTGCCCTTCGGCGCCGTCTTCGACGCGGTCGTCGTTGATGCACCCTGCTCGGGCTTCGGCACCGTCAGGCGTGATCCCGATATCAAGTGGCACCGCCACGAGGCAGACCTCGCCGCGTTGGCGGCCACCCAGCTCACGCTGCTGCAGCAGGCAGCAACCGCTGTCCGTCCGGGTGGATGGCTCCTCTATGCGACCTGTTCGAGCGAGCCCGACGAGAACCGGCAGGTGGTTGCGCGATTCCTGGCGGCCTGCCCCACGTTCGCCACCTTGCGGCTGCCGCTGGCGGGCTCGGCACTGCCCCGCGCCGTGATCAGCGCCGACGGCGCCCTCGAGACGTCGCCCCACGAGCACGGCCTCGAGGCGTTCTTCGCAGCGATGCTGGTGCGACGGCGATGAGGACCGCGGTCGGATGGGAATCGGGACGGACGCCGGTGACAGCTATACTATCCGGCGGACCTGAAGGTCCGCCCTACGGGTCGGTCGAAGGTCCGCCCTGCGGGTCGGTCGAAGGTCCGCCACGTAAATGGCTCTCGGACGCGGTGTGTTCAGCCTGGGACGTGTCCTCCTTGTCGCGGGAGGGCTCTGCGCCACGTTCCTGCTGTTCTTCGTCATGTCGTTGCGCGTGGCCATCCGAAGCCGCGAGGTGCCTGTGCCCGCGCTGACGGGGCGCTCTGTCAACGAGGCCAGTGCCCTGCTCGACGACCTCGGTCTGTCGCTCAGGATCGAAGCGCCGGCGCGCGCCGACGCGCGGATGCCTGCCGGCCGGGTCCTCGTCCAGGACCCGTCGCCGGGCGTGGTCACCCGACGCCCTCGCAGCGTGAAGGTGTGGCTGAGTGCAGGTCCCGCCGTCACGGTCGTCCCCGCTCTCGTGGGCGAGGCCGAACGTACGGCGCAGTTGCGCTTGCAGGGCTCGGGACTGACGGTGACCGACGTCGCCGAGGTGCGGTCGAGCAGCCACCCCCCTGGGACCGTGATCGCCCAGTTCCCTCCGCCCGACACCCGGTCGGGCGAGGTGGCGATCCTCGTCAACCGCGAGGAGCCGTCGGGTGGGTACGTGATGCCGGACCTGATCGGGGTCGACGGTGAGCGGGCCGCCAACCTGCTCAGGAGTCGGGGCTTCCGCGTTACCGTCGTGGGCAGCCAGCCCTATCCGGGCATCCCGCCCGGCACGGTGATCCGCCAGGCGCCCACGGGGGGGTTCGAGGTCGGACCGTCCGACGGCATTTCTCTCGAGGTGAGCCGGTGAGCATTCGCATGGCGCCATCCATCCTTGCGGCCGACTTCGCCGCCCTGGGTGCGGCAGTCGCGGAGGCCGAGCGCGGCGGGGCCGACCTCATCCACGTGGATGTGATGGACGGGCACTTCGTGCCGAACATCACGGTCGGCCCACCGGTGGTGCGAGCACTCCACCGCGTCGCAAAGGTGCCGCTCGACGTGCACCTGATGATCGCCAGTCCCGACCGTTACCTCGACGCCTTCATCGATGCGGGCGCCGCGATGCTGTCGGTGCACGTCGAGGCGTTGCCGCACCTTCAACGAGCGATTGCTTACATCAAGAGCCGTGGCGTCCAGGCAGGCGTCGCCCTCAACCCGTCGACGCCTGCGGTAGCCCTCGAGGAGATCGCCGGCGACGTCGACTTCGTCCTCGTCATGTCGGTCAACCCGGGGTTTGGTGGCCAGACTTTTCTGCCGCGCAGCGAGTCGAAGATCAGGGCGGTGCGTCGCCTGCTGGACCAGGCGGGCAACCACGCCCCGATCGAGGTCGACGGCGGCGTCGACCTCACCACTGTTCATGGGATCGCCGCGGCCGGCGCCGAGATCATCGTTGCTGGGCAGGCGATCTTCGGCAGCCCAGACCCCCCGGGCATGGTCAGGGCATTGCGCGAGGCCGCCGAAGCCGCTCGCGCCGCCGGACCCCGGTGAGCTTCCGCGACGTCCCGTGCCTCCAGCCTCCAACCGCCTCCGTGTGCGATACGCCGAGACCGACACGATGGGCGTCGTGTACTACGCGAACTACCTCGTCTGGTTCGAGGTGGGACGCGCCGAGTGGCTCCGGGTGCGCGGGCACACTTACCGAGGGCTCGAGGCAGAAGGCATCGGCCTGCCGGTCGTGGAAGCCGCGTGCCAGTATCATGTTCCAGGGCGTTACGACGACGAGCTCGAGGTCAGGACCGAGGGGCGACTCCTCTCGGCTGCGCGCGTGCGGTTCAACTATGAGGTCGTGCGGGTGGCCGACGCGGTCGTGCTCGCCACCGGGCACACGGTGCACGCGGTGCTGAACAACCAGACCGGTCGGCCATGTCGGCTCCCCGTGGAGATCAGGACACTGTTCCAATGAAGGCACTCGTCACCGGCGCCGCCGGGTTCATCGGTTCGACGCTCGCAGAGACGCTGCTCGCACGGGGAGCGGACGTCGTGGGTCTCGACTGCTTCACCGACTACTACCCGCGGGCGAACAAAGAGGCCAACCTGGCGGGTGCTCGTGCCCACCCTCGCTACACGTTCGTCGAGGACGCCGTGCAGTCGGCCGACCTGGCTCAATTGCTCGACGGGGTGACGCACGTGTTCCACCTGGCGGCCCAGGCCGGCGTACGCAAGAGTTGGGGCCGCGACTTCTCGACCTATACGAGCAACAACATCGAGGCCACCCAGGTCCTGCTCGAAGCGTGCGTCAGGCGACCGATTACCCGCTTCGTCTACGCGTCGAGTTCCTCGGTGTACGGGGACGGGGTGCCAATCCCGATGCGCGAGGATGCGCTGCCCCAGCCGGTGTCTCCGTACGGCGTTTCCAAGCTCGCTGCCGAGCAACTCTGTTATCTCTACTTCGTCAACTACAGCGTGCCGACGGTCTCGTTGCGCTACTTCACGGTCTACGGTCCGCGCCAGCGTCCCGACATGGGATTCCACCGGTTCCTGAAAGCCGCGCACGGGGGGCTGCCCATCACCCTCTACGGAGACGGCGAGCAGACCCGCGACTTCACCTTCGTCGCTGACGCGGTCAGGGCGACGGCCGACGCGGGCACGGCGGGCGTTCCCGGCCGTGTCTACAACATCGGCGGCGGATCGCGCGTGACGGTCAACCACGTGCTCGGTATCATCGGCCAGTTGGTTCCGCGGCCCTTGGACATCCGCCGCGAAGCCCCTCAGAAGGGCGACATGCACGACACCTATGCCGATACGGCCCTGGCGCGGGCCGATCTCGGGTTCAGACCGCAGGCGACCCTCGAGGACGGCTTGCGGGCAGAGTACGAATGGCTGACTTCATCCTTCGGGCTGCGGTAGGGAGACGGGCCTCGTCGCCCGGGCTCGAGACAGTTCGCCGTCACCGGGCGGTCACGTTTCTCCTGACATTCGTGTTTTGTTCGCTTCTGGCCTCGTGCGCCGGCAGGAAGGTCGACCTCTCGGCCGGACAGGGCGAGGCGGACAAGGTGCTGTTCGAACGTGGCTCGCTGTCGGTCGAGGACCGTAAGTGGTTGACGGCTCGGGAGTACTTTCGACAGATCGTCGACGGGTACCCGCAGAGCGCGTTCAGGGCCGACGCGAAACTCGGCCTGGCCGACACCTACTTCGGCGAGAACACGACCGCGGCGTATGTGCTGGCGATCAACGAGTACCGGGAGTTCCTGACGTTTTACCCGACGCACCCTCGTGCCGATTATGCTCAGTACAAGCTCGCGATGTGCCACGTCAAGCAGATGGCCAAGCCCGAGCGAGACCAGAGCGAAACGAAAGAAGCCTTGAAGGAGTTCGCGGCGTTCTTCGAGCGGTTTCCGAACAGCGCGCTCGCCGCTGAAGTTCGCGCGCGTCAACGCGATGCGCGCGATCGTCTCAGCCAGTCGGAGTACCGGGTCGGGCTGTTCTACTACCGTGCCCGATGGTATCCCGGCGCCATCGATCGGCTCAGGTCGCTGCTCAAGGACGATCCCGAATACACCTATCGCGACGCCGTCTATTTCCACCTGGCCGAATCGCTGGTCAAGACAGGTCGACCCGCCGAGGCACTCCCCTACTTCCAGAGGATCCTCGACGAGTTCGCCACGAGCGAGTACCTCGAACAGGCGCGCCTGCGCCTGCAGGAACTGAAGCCGGCCGAAGGCTCCGCAGTGTTGTCAGGCTCCCCGGCCACCCGAGACTGACAGACGGGAGGACCCATGCATCGCCTTGTCATGCCTGCACCGCTTGGACCCGTGGCCGTCGCCGCTCTGCTCACGGTCGGGAGCGCCACGCACGCGTCGGCCCAGAGTGCCGTCGCGCCCCTCTCGCCCGAAGCGCTGTCGCTCGTGTGCGCCGCCCGTCTGGCGCCTCCACCTGCCGAACCAGCCTTGCGGGTCGTGGGGAGCCGAGACACCGCACCGAGGGAGGTCTTTGGCCCGGCGGACGTCGTGGTCCTGTCGGGAGGGGACGTCGCGGCTCTGACGCCCGGCCAACAGTACGTCGTGCGGCGCCGCTTCCGGGCCCGGGTCTACGAGCGCTACAACGAGTGGCTGCAGTCGGCCGTCCATACGTCCGGCTGGGTACGCGTCGACAGCCTGCAGGGCGGTCGGGCCCTGGCCACGGTCGTCTGGGCGTGCGACGGCCTGCGCGCGGGCGACTACCTCGAGCCCTTCCAACCGCCGGTGGTTCCCGACGCGCTCGCTGAAGGCACGCCCGACTTCGCGGGCGCAGGGCGCGTGCTGTTCGACAACGACGAACGCCGCCTCGCCTCACCCTGGAAGCTCGTCCTGGTGGAGCGCCGCGAGGGCGCGAGCGTGGCCCCAGGGCAGCGCGTCACCTTCTTCCGGCGTCTGTACGGCGACGATGGGCCCGTCTCGCCGCTTGGGGATGGCACCGTCATGGAGGTCTTGCCGACAGCGCTGATCGTGAGGGTCGACTCGGCGCGCGACGCCCCGCAGTACGCCGGCGAGTTCGCCACGCGGGCACGGGTGTCCTCGGTGAGCGACGTGCCGCGTGAAGACCGCCCCCGCGAGACGGACGATTTCGCCGCTCTGCACGTCCCCCGCTGACGTCAGCGGACGGGTCGCGCTCGACTTCCTACTTCCGCGAAGACTGGCCGGCCGCCGCGGATGCGGCGCCGGCCATCGCCTGTGCGAAGTGTCGGTAGTAGTCGAAGGCCGACACCAGGGCGAGTGCCACCACCACCCAGAGTGCAGCCTGACCCAGCAGGAACAGCTCGCGAACCGTGACGTGGCCGACGAGCAGCAGCAGAACCGCAGCCACCTCGGCCGCCATCTTGGCCTTCCCCAGCCCTGAGGCCGCGAGCGTCACACCTCTCGCCTGGGCCACGCCCCGAAGCCCTGTCACGGCGAGCTCGCGTCCGATGATCACGGCGGCCATCCAGGCAGGGGCCAAGCCGATCTGGACGAGCGACACGAGCGCCGCCGTCACCAGCAGCTTGTCGGCCAGCGGGTCGAGCAACTGACCCAGCGTGGTCACCTGCTGGCGCCGCCGCGCGAGATACCCGTCGAGCCAGTCCGTGATCGAGGCGACGGCGAAGATGATCGCCCCGACGAGCTCCTCGCGAATCCCGAAGATGAGCCGCCCTTCGAACTTCGTCAGGAGCACGACGACGAGGAGAGGCACGAGGAAGATGCGCCCGAGGGTCAGGGCATTGGGCAGGTTCATTGGAGCGGGTGCCGCGCTCGGGCGGGGTCATTGTAACCCGCGGGTCCGCGGCTGGCTACAGGGTCCGACTCCATGTATCATTGCGGGTTGTCATGAAAGCAATCCTCCTGGCAGGCGGGAAAGGCACGCGCCTGCGTCCCCTGACCCTCCACACGCCCAAGCCCATCGTGCCGATCATCGATCGGCCGTTTCTGCATTACCAGATCGACCTGCTGCACCAGGTGCCCGAGATCGACGAGGTGATCCTGAGCCTCAACTACCAGCCGCGGCGCATCGAGGAGATCTTTGGCGACGGCACGAGCCGCGGCATCCGCATCCGGTATGTGGTCGAGCCGGCGCCCCTGGGCACGGCCGGTGCCGTCAAGTTCGCCGAGCGGTTCCTCGACGACTCCGTGGTGGTCTTCAACGGCGACGTCCTGACGCAGGTCGACCTGGGCGCCATCGTTCGCCTGCACCGCGAGCGTAAGGCCAAGGCCACCATCGTCCTCACGCCGGTGGAGAACCCGACCGCCTATGGCCTGGTCGAGACAGACCACGACGGCAACGTGACGCGGTTCCTCGAGAAGCCCTCCCCGGACGAGATCACCTGCGACACGATCAACGCCGGCATCTATGTACTTGAGCCCGACACGTTCGACCGCATTCCCAAGGACACGGCCTGGTCGATCGAGCGCAGCTACTTTCCCTCGCTCATCGAGCGAGGCGAGACGTTCGTGGCCTACATCGAGCGCGGCTACTGGATCGACATCGGGACGCCCACGAAGTACATGCAGGCGCATCGCGACATCATGGACGGGCATTTCGCGATCCCGATGTTCAGCAGCGGCCCGGCCGTCGTGGCCGCGGCCGACGGCGCCAGCATCGACGCTGAGGCCGAGATCGTGGGCCCGTGCTTCATCGACGAGGGCGTGCACGTGAAGAAGGGCGCCCGGGTGGGCCCGTACTCGGTGCTGGGACGTCATGTCCGCGTCGAGGAAGGTGCACGCATCGAGGGCTCCCTCGTGTGGGCAGGCACCTGGGTCGGGCGTGACGCTTCGGTACGGAACGCGATCCTGGGCCGCAATTGCCATCTGGGCCGCGCCGCTGTCGTCGGCGACGGCCGGGTCCTCGGCGACAAGAGCGTGCTCACCGACTACAGCCAACTGTAACCCCGCATCCCGGAGCACTCACCCCATGGCGTCCGTCAATCCAGGAATCTTCAAGGCCTACGACATTCGCGGCATCTACCCCACCGAGATCAACGAGGACGTCGCGCGGCTTGCGGGGCGTGCCTTCGTCGCCTACCTCGGGGCCAGGCGGATCGCGGTCTCGCGCGACATGCGGCTCTCGTCGCCGTCGGTGGCTGCCGCGTTCATCGACGGTGCCCGCGAGCAAGGGGCCGACGTCGTCGACTACGGGATGCTCGGCACCGACATGATGTACTTCGCGGTCTGCCGCGACGGCCTCGATGGCGGCGCCCAGATCACGGCGTCGCACAATCCGAAGGAGTACAACGGCATGAAACTGGTGCGGCGCGAGGCGTTTCCGTTGAGCGGCGACGCCGGCATCAGCGACATGCGCGAGATGATCCTGGGCGACAGCATCCCGGCGCCGTCGGGTCGTCGGGGATCGCTGCGCCAGGCCGACGTCACGGCCGACTACGTCGAGCGCATGCTCTCGTTCATCGACGTGTCGGCCATCCGTCCCTTCCGGACGGTGCTGGACGCCGGCAGCGGCATGGCTGGGGCGGTCGCGCCGGCCATCTTCGACAGGCTGCCTTGCCAGACGACCCGCCTCTGCTTCGACGTCGATGGCACGTTTCCCAACCACGAGGCCAACCCCCTCATCGAGGAGAACCGGCGCGACATCGTCGAGCGGGTCGTGGCCGAGCGCGCCGACATCGGCATCGCCTGGGACGGCGACGCCGACCGGTGCTTCTTCATCGACGGCGGTGGCGAGTTCGTTGCCGGCGACTTCGTCACGGCGCTGCTGGCCGAGGCCTTCCTGATCAAGACCCCCGGGGCGAAGATCGTGTACGACGTCCGCGCCAGCTACGCCGTCAAGGACACGGTGGCCGCCTACGGCGGAACCGCCCTGATGAACCGCGTGGGCCACGCCTTCTTCAAGAAGCGCATGCGCGAGGACGACGCCGTGTTCGGCGGTGAGGTCACGGGTCACTACTACTTCCGCGACTTCTACTTCGCCGACAACGGCTTCATCCCGGCGCTTCTGATTCTCGAGTTGATGTCGAAGAAGGGGCAGACGCTGGCCGAGCTGCTGGCGCCGCTGCGCGAGCGCTACTTCATCTCAGGGGAGATCAACACCAAGGTCGCCAGCATGGCCGAGGTCGACCGGAAACTCGACGGCCTGGCGCGCCGCTACGCCGACGGCCACGTCTACCGGATGGACGGGGTGTCGGTCGAGTACCCGGACTGGCACTTCAACGTGCGGCCCTCGAACACCGAGCCCTTGCTGCGGCTCAACCTCGAGGGGGCGACACCGGACGTGATGGCCGCCCGGCGAGACGACGTCGTCGCGTTCATCCGATCGTGAGCCCCCGGGCAGGCCCAGTACGCGCCGACACACCCCGTCGCCTTCCACCCGGGACGACGACGGGGCAAGTACCCGGCTCATGCTAGACTACTGGGCTTGCGGGGCCGCCCGACGGGCGGTCCGTCCGCGCCGATCGCGGGCTTAGCATAGTGGTAATGCTCTGGCTTCCCAAGCCAGCTAGACGGGTTCGATTCCCGTAGCCCGCTCCACCTTCTTGCTGATGGTGGTCTTCCCTGCCGGTGCCGCCGACGGCCCGGCGCCCTTGCGCCAGGCGATCAATTCCGCCTCGGCTGCCAGCCAGTCCTCCATCGCGTTGCCCGGCGCGAAGCCGCGCTCCATGGCGCGGAAGTACGCCCTCACGGCGATCTCCTCCGCCGTGGGCCGAAGGAACGCTGCTGCCTTTGCCGCGCGCGGAGCCCGCGGCTTGGCCACCTTGGGTGCCCCCGCCGCGGCCTTCTTGGCCGGCGCCGCCACTTTCTTCACATCTGCCGTTGGGTCCGCTTGCTTGATGGTTCGCTTTGCCATTGCTACAGTTCTTCACTCCTTCTTCACGCGCGGTTCCACCGCTACGAACGTACCAGCATAGCAGACACGCCCCCATCCCGCACGCCGCGCCGCTATAATCGCCCAATGGGCACCGGCCCGAACTTCCCCCGCGGCGCGGTGACGTTCCTGCGAACACTCGCGCGGCACAACGATCGTGAGTGGTTCAGGGCCCACCGCGACGACTACGACCGGCTCCTGCGCAGCCCGCTCGAGGCGATCGTGAACCAACTCGACCTCGATTTCCGCAGTTTCGCCCCGGAGTTGGTCGCCTCGCCCGCTGCCTCGATCTATCGTATCTGGCGCGACACGCGGTTCAGCGACGACAAGTCGCCCCTCAAGACCCACGTGGCGGCCGTCTTTCCCCGGCGCGGCCTCCCCAAGCACCAGGGCGCAGGGCTCTACCTGGAGGTCGGCACTCGCGAGGTCCTGCTCGGCGGCGGCATCTACGCGCCGCGCACCAGCGAGATCCACGCCATCCGGCGCCACATCGCCGCCAACTTCGGCCGGTTCCGCTCCATCATCGAGTCCCCGGGTTTCCGGCGAGCCGTTGGGCCCGTGCAGGGTGAGCGTCTGGCGCGGCTGCCGCGGGGCTTTCCGACGGAGCATCCCGCTGGCGAGTACCTTCGCCTCAAGCAGGTGCTCGCGTGGCGGGAGTATCCCGCTGGCCTGGCGTCGTCGCCCTCGTTCTACTCGACCGTGCTCCGGGTCTTCCGGGCCATGGCTCCATTGACGACGTTCTTGAACGAACCGCTGCGGCCATCGCTGCCGGATACTCGGGCGACCGACCGGTTCGGTCGGTCGTGACCGACGTCGCGTGAGCCGCCGGGCCTCCGCCCCCGAGGAGGAGAGACGACCGTGGGTGAGATCGACCGCGCCCTCGAGGGGCTGGCGCGTCGCATTGGCGCTGGCGCAACCGTCACCGTGCTGACCGGGGCCGGGGTGTCGGCAGCCAGCGGCGTGCCCACGTTCCGTGGGGCGGATGGGCTGTGGCGTCAGCATCGTGCCGAGGACTTGGCCACCCCGGACGCCTTTGCACGGAATCCCCAGCTCGTCTGGGCCTGGTACGCGTGGCGCCGCGAGCGCATCGCCGCCTGTCAGCCCAACAGGACGCATCAGGTGCTTGCGGCCTGGAAGGCTCGCGACCACACGCTCTCGGTGGTCACACAGAACGTGGACGGACTGCACGAGCGGGCCGGGCTCGCTGACCTCGTGCGATTGCACGGGTCGATCTGGCACCTTCGGTGCTGGGCCTCGTGCCCGACGTCACCGGTACGGTGGCGCGACGACCGTGTCCCGCTGCCCGAGATTCCTCCGCACTGCCCTCACTGTCATGGGCTCGCCCGTCCCGACGTTGTGTGGTTCGGCGAGCCGCTCGACCCCGCGGTTCTGGACGCTGCGTCGCGCGCGGCCGCCTCTGACATCTTCGTTTCCGCCGGCACGTCATCGCTCGTCTACCCGGCGGCGTCGTTTCTCCCCGTGGCACGCGCTCGCGGAGCCTACACGGTCGAGGTCAACATCGACGACACGCCGGCGAGCGACACGGTCGACCTCGTGCTGCGCGAGCGCGCCGAGGTGGTCTTCGATCGTCTCGAGCAGCTGCTCGGGGCGCGGTAGACGGACACGCGCCGTTTGGCAGCACGCAGGGCTGAAGCCCTGCGCTACAGAACCCTCGTCGCGCTGTAGCGCAG
>JAFNAJ010000066.1 GCA_017860085.1 Acidobacteriota bacterium
TTGAAGCCGGCCTGCGTGTGATTGGCGCCGAGGATCACGACGACGTCGTAGTCGCGGCCCGCCACCTGCTTGTACGCGTCCGCAGCAACCTGGCCCGAGAACACGTAGCCGGCATGCGGCGCAACGATGGCGATCGGATCCTGGGTCCTGGCCTCGGCGGCCGAGTCGAGCAACGCGTGCACCGCCCGATCGAGCTTGTCACCCGACGCCGGGTAGAAGCGGCCCGCGACGGCCGGCTCACGAACGGCGTCGCTGGTCGTCTGCGCGACGCCGGCCCGGCTCCCTCCGCACGCGAAGGCGCCAACCAGCCCGAGTACGACCAATCGTGAGAGGGTCATCGTGTCACCAGACGCCCGCAACGTGCTCGCCGCAGAAGCGGCACCGCCCGTTGGAGAGGTGCACCTCCGTGACGAAGAAGCTCTGCCGGCGTACAACCGCCTTGCCGCACCTGGGACAATAGGTGTCGTTGCCCGGATGTCCCGGGACGTTGCCGACATACGCGTAGCGCAGCCCGGCCTCCTGGGCGATGGCCCGCGCCCGCTCGAGCGTCGCGACCGGTGTCGGCGGCAGATTGCGCAGCTGGTAGTCGGGATGGAAGCGGGTGAAGTGCACCGGGACGTCGAGGCCAACCTCGCCGGCGACCCAGCGCGCGAGCTCCTGTAACGACCGGTCCGAGTCGTTCAGCGTCGGCACGACGAGGTTGACAATCTCGAGGTGCACGCCGCTCTTCGCCACCTGCCGGATGCTGCGCAGCACGGGCTTGAGGGAAGCGCCCGACACGTCGCGGTAGAACTCCTCGCTGAATCCCTTGAGGTCGATCTTGATCGCATCGAGCGCCTGGCACATGTCGGCGAGCGGCGCCTCGTTCATGAATCCACAGCTGACGAGCGCCGTCCGAAGGCCACGGGTACGAGCCGCCCTCGCGATGTCGAGGAGGTACTCGACGAACACCGTGGGCTCGTTGTACGTGAAGGCCAGGACACGCGCCTGCCGTCGCTCGGCGTCGCGCGCCAGGTCGCCCGGCGCGACGTACGGCACGTCGTAGTCCTCGGGGGACGCCTGCGACAGTTCCCAGTTCTGGCAGAACCGGCAACGGAGCGGACACCCGGTGGTGGCCAGGGAGAATGCCGACGAGCCCGGAAGGAAGTGGTAGAAGGGCTTCTTCTCGATCGGATCCACGTGAACCGCGACGGGCCGCCCGTACACCAGGCTCCGCAGCTCGCCGTCGACGTTCGCGCGGGCGCGGCAGCGCCCCCGCTTCCCGGGGTCGATCACGCATCCCTGCGCGCACAGGAGGCAGCTCACCCTCTTGGGATCGTGGACGTGCGGCTTGCCCGCGAGCTGTTCCACCGGGCGATGGCACGTGAGGCAGTCGACGCCCGCCATCGCGGAGGTGGCCCAGTAGCGCGCCCGGACTCCTGGTGCCGCAGGGGCGACCAGCGCTTCGGCGCTCGGTTCGGGGCCGAACCACGCCAGCACGCGCGCTGCGCGCTCGCCGGTCGCCAGGCACACCCCGGCGGGCACGCATCGGGCCGCGGCTGTCAGCAACGCCCGCCTGGACAGCAAGGTGGCACCCTCGGGGGCTGGTGCTGAGCCCAGTCTAGCGCCGCCGGAGCCACCGTGAAAGGCACACCCGGGTGTCGTGGCGGTCGACCGCGCCATCGGCTGTGGCATAATCCCGGCCGCGCCTCGTGCTGCGAAGGCGTGGCTCTCCGAGACGATCAAAAAAGGACCGAACCATGAAGTGGACGCCCGGAGGTACGAGTCGTAACATCGAGGACCGTCGCGGAACCATGGTGCGCCGTGCGGCGCCCATCGGCCTGGGCGGCCTGCTCCTGCTCCTCCTGCTCACCTTCCTCACCGGGCAGGACTTCCTGTCGCTCGTGCCAGAACAAGCGATGGTGCCCAGCCAGGCTCCCGCGGGGCCGGTGCGTTCGACCCCAGAGGAAGAGCAGGCGGTGCAGTTCGTCTCGTTTGTGCTCGACGACCTGCAGGAGACCTGGACCCGGCTGCTGCCGGGCCGCTACCAGGAAGCCAAGCTGGTCCTCTTCCGCGACCTCGTCCAGTCGGCGTGTGGGTTCGCCCAGTCGGCGACGGGTCCGTTCTACTGCCCCGCAGACCAGAGGGTGTACCTCGACCTCGGGTTCTTCGAGGAGCTGCGGCGGCGATTCGGCGCGCCGGGCGACTTTGCGCAAGCGTACGTGATTGCTCACGAGGTCGGGCACCACGTCCAGCGTCTGCTGGGCATCGAGCAGCAGGTTCGGCAGATGCAGCAGGCCCGCCCGAGGCTCGCCAATCAGCTCTCCGTCCGCATGGAGCTGCAGGCCGACTGCCTCGCCGGCGTGTGGGGTCATTCCACGGCTCGACGCGACATTCTCGAGCGGGAGGACGTCGAGGAAGGGCTCAACGCCGCCGCGGCCATTGGCGACGACCGGATTCAGAAGATGTCAGGCAGCTTCGTGCGCCCCGACGCGTTCACGCACGGCTCGTCGGCCCAGCGCGTCGAGTGGTTCCGCCGGGGACTCGAGTCGGGTAATCCAGACGTGTGCGACACGTTTTCGGGGACGGACTAGGGGCTCTGGACTCGGCTCCCGGCCGACAACCTGAAGCCGGTTTCACAACCTCGCGGGTGGCCGCGACTGGGGCCCCCGCCCGCCCGCAGGCGCCTCTCCCGTAGGAGCGCCCTTGGCGCCGAGGACGGGTGGGGTGGTCGCGGACAGGACCCGTTCCGGTTGTGAAACCGCGCCGGGGAACTCGGCGCCAGGGGACTCGGGCGCTACCGGTTCGCGAGGCTCCGAATCAGCGTCAGCATCATCCCGATGGCCACCTCGTTGTGGCCGCCCTGGGGGATGATGATGTCGGCGTAGCGCTTGCTGGGCTCGACGAACTCGAGGTGCATGGGCTTGACCGTGGCGAGGTACTGGTCCACCACGGATTTCAGGGTCCGTCCCCGCTCCTCGACGTCCCGCACAACCCGCCGGATGAAACGCGTATCCGCGTCGGTGTCCACGAACACTTTCACATCCATCAGTCGCCGCAGGGACGCCTCGGCGTAGATCAGGATGCCTTCCACGATGACGACGCGGCGCGGGTGCACCGTTTCGGTCTTTGCGCTCCGCTCGTACTTGGCGAAATCGTAGAGCGGCACCTCCACGGACGTGCCGGCCTTGAGCGCTTCGACGTGCGCGACCAGCAGGTCGGTCTCGAGCGAGTCGGGGTGGTCGTAGTTGAGGGCGGCGCGCTCTTCGAACCGCAGCTCGTTCCGATCGCGATAGTAGCGGTCGTGCTCCAGCACCGTGACGTCGCCCGACCCGAGACTCTCCACGATGCGACGCACCACCGTGGTCTTCCCAGATCCGGTGCCTCCCGCCACGCCGATGACTACGGGTTCGCTTCCCATGATCCTCCCGCCGACGATCCCCTCCCGACCCGCCTTCGACGCCAGTGTAGCGTGAACTCCCTCGGCGTGATGTAACCGCGTGTTTACCGGTGCTTCACCGTGCAGAAACCCGGCGCGGATAGGGTGGGTTCGAGGTGCACACCCGTGGAACAGGTTGCGACGATTCGGCTGCCCGAGCAAGGCGCCCCCATGACGCGAATTCTGGTCGTGGAGGACGAACAGGACATCGCCGAGCTCATCAAGCACTCGCTCGAGCGTTCCGGAAGTGTCCGCGTGGACACGGTCGGCAGCGGCGATCTGGCCATTCACGCAGCGACTGCCTCACCGCCCGACCTCCTCATCCTCGACTTGAACCTCCCCGTCGTCGACGGGCTCGAGGTGTGCCGCGTGCTGCGGTCCGCACCGGCGACCCAACACATCCCCATCATCATGCTGACCGCGCGAACGCACGAGCTCGACCGCGTGACGGGGCTCGACCTGGGCGCTGACGACTACGTCACCAAGCCGTTCAGCCTCCGCGAGCTCGCGGCGCGGGTACGCGCCGTGTTGCGCCGACGGCAGGCTGTTACACCATCCGGGGCCACCGTGGCCGTTTACCGGGGACGCCACCTCGAGGCCGACTTCGACGCCGTAGCCATCCACGTCGAGGGAAGGGCGGTGAAACTCACGCGGCGCGAGTTCGAGCTCCTGAAGTGCCTCGTCGAGAACCGTAACCGCGTGCTCTCGCGCGATCGCCTGCTGGAGCGCGTCTGGGGCTACGACTGCTTCATCGAGACACGATCGGTCGACGTGCACGTGGGTCGCCTGCGCAGCAAGCTGGGCCCGGCTGGCCAGCAAATCGAGACGGTCGTCGGCCTGGGCTACCGGTTCGTCGAGTGAGTGGCTGCCCCGTCAGGAGAGACCGACCAGATGCAGCAGCCAGAACGTGGCGGCACCAACCGACGCCGCAGCCGGAATGGTCAGCACCCACGCCCAGACGATCTGGCGGGCGACGCCCCACCGGACGGCCGACAGGCGCCGGATCGATCCGACGCCGACGATGGCGCCGGTGATCGTGTGCGTCGTCGAGATGCCGACGCCGAGGTGCGTGGCCATGAAGATGGCCGCCGCGGCGCCCGTCTCGGCCGCGAACCCCTGCACCGGCAGGAGCTTCGTCACCTTCTGCCCCATGGTCTTGATGATCCGCCAGCCGCCGGACAAGGTTCCCAACCCTATTGCCGTGTGCGCGGCAAGCACCACCCAGAACGGAATGTGGAAGGTCCGCAGGTACCCAGCCGTGAAGAGCACGCCAGCGATGATCCCCATGGTCTTCTGCGCATCGTTGGCGCCGTGCATGAGGCTGAACGCCGCCGCCGACAACAGCTGGAGCTTGCGGAACCAGTGATCCACCCGCGCGGGCACGGCCCGGCGGAACGTCCAGAAGATCAGAACCATCATCGCCAGGCCGACGAACAATCCGACGAGCGGGGCCACGACCATGAAGACCAGCGTCTTCGTCCAGCCCGAAATGATGACCGCGCCAAAGCCCGCCTTGGCGACGGCGGCGCCCGCGTAGCCGCCAAACAGGGCATGCGACGAACTGGTCGGCAGCCCGAAGAACCACGTGATGAGGTTCCAGACGATGGCCCCCACCAGGCCTGCGCCGATCACCGCGAAGGTGACGATCCCGAGATCGATCATGCCAGAGCCCACGGTCTTTGCGACCGCGGTGCCAAAGCCAAACGCTGCGATGAAGTTGAAGAAGGCAGCCCAGATCACCGCCTTCCCTGGCGACAGGACCCGGGTCGACACCACGGTGGCGATGGAATTGGCCGCGTCGTGGAAGCCGTTGATGAAGTCGAAGATCAGCGCCAGCGTGATGAGCAACAGGACGACGGCGAACGTGGTGTCCATGGGTCTCAGGAGTACTTGACCACCACGCTCTCGAGCACGTTTGCGACGTCCTCACACCGGTCCGTGGCCTGTTCGAGGACGCTCAGGATCTTCTGCCACTTGATGATCTCGATCGGATCCCGCTCTTCATCGAAAAGCCTGCCGATGAGCTCCGAGTGAAGCCTGTCGGCCTCGTTCTCCAACCGGTTGATCTCCACCACGCTCTTCATGATGCCGTCGCGCTTCTCGAGATGCTGGAGGGCGCGATGCAGTTCCTCCGTCGACTGGAGGATGATCGCCGCCATCTCGCGGGCTCCGCGACGAACGCTCCTTACCTTGTACAGCCGCAGGTACGCCGCCGCATCGTCGATGGCATCCATCACGTCGTCGAGGCTCCGGGCCAGCGCGTGGATGTCCTCGCGGTCGAAGGGTGTGACAAAGGTCTGGTTGAGATGGCGAAGCAGTTCGTGCGTGATCGTGTCGGCCCGGTGTTCCGCGGCCTTGACCTCGTCGGCCATCTCCCAGCGGAGGTTGTCGGCCGACACCATCTGGTCGAGCAAGCCTGCGCCGGCGCGGATCTCAGCGCCGAGCGCGATGAAGTCCTGGAAGAACTTGCCTTCCCTGGGAATGAAGCTGAAGCGCGCCATGGACCCTCCGGGGCCTGAGGATCATAGCAGAAGGCTCCGCCAGGGGTCCCGATGGGCAGCTTGAGGGCGCACGACCACCGCCCCGGAGGCCGAGTGCCTAACTCACCGGGGTCAGGACGCGGATCGGAGATCGACGGCGCGCGTCAGTGACGCGTGCCGACGTGCGTCGGGCGGTTGCCGAAGATCCGGCGGGCGCGCTCGACGCGGTGCCAGTCGGTGTAATGGGTCGTCCACAGGACTTCGGCGTCGCGCTCGACGCGGACGTCCCAGCCGTACGGCCCGCCTGGGTTGACGACAAACCGATAGGTGTGGTCGTCGTCGGTGTAGGTGCTCGCCGCCGGCGTGTTCAGCTCGGTGTCCATTGGAGTTCTCATCGTTCACCGTCGATCGTGCCTCAGCCAGAGGCGCGCGGCGGTAAATTCTCTGTAACATCTGACAACGCCTGCCTATTCAGCGGCTTATGACCTTCTGGCACACACCGCCCACTCGCCCGCGCGGCCTGGCGACCCTCGGCGAGGTCGCTGCGGTCTTCCTGAAGCTCGGCACGACGGCATTCGGCGGCCCGGCAGCCCACATCGGCTTCATGCGCGATGAGGTCGTGCGACGCAGGCGGTGGCTGTCGGAGGAGGAGTTCCTCGATCTCGTCGGCGCGGCACAGCTGATTCCTGGGCCGAATTCGACGGAATTGGCCATCCACCTCGGGTACCGTTGCGCGGGCTGGATGGGTCTCCTCGTGGCGGGGCTCGGCTTCATCGTGCCTGCTTCTCTGATCGTGACCGGCCTCGCGTGGATGTACGTCGAGTATGGGAGCACCCCGCAGCTCAGGTGGCTGCTCTACGGCCTCTCGCCGGTCATCGTCGCCATCATCGCCCACGCCGCGGGTGGGCTCACCGCGCGCTATGCCAGGCGGCTGCCGCTGATGGCGTGCTGGCTGGGTGTGCTGCTGCTCGCGCTGGCGGGCGTGGGTGAACTGCTGCTCGTCGGAGCCACCGGGGCCCTGTGCGCCGCGGCCTCGCTGGCTCGCCGGCACGGGGCTGGCATTTCGACCGGGGTGGCGCTTGGCTTAGCGGTGCTTGGCGGGTCGGCGCACGCAGTGGCCGCTGGCAGCGTCCCGATCCCCGTGACGCTCGAACGACTCTGGTGGTTCTTTCTCAAGGTCGGTTCGGTGCTGTTCGGCTCGGGCTACGTGCTCGTCGCGTTCCTCAGAGCCGACCTGGTGGAGCGCTGGGGCTGGCTCAGCGATCAGCAACTGCTCGACGCCGTCGCCATCGGGCAGATCACGCCAGGTCCGTTGCTGACGACCGCGTCGTTCATCGGCTTCGTCCTCGGCTCATGGACGGGCGCCGCAGTGGCAACCACGGCCATCTTCCTCCCGTCGTTCGTGTTCGTGGCCCTGACCCATCAACTCATCCCCCGGATGCGGACGTCGGCGGTCCTGGGGGCCCTGCTCGACGGGGTCACCGTGGCGTCGCTTGCCCTCATGGCGGCGGTGGCGACCCGACTCGCACCCCACGCCATCGTCGACGGAACCACCGCCACTGTCGCGTTGGCCAGCATGGCCGTGCTCTGCACCGCGCGGCTGTCGCCCACCTGGCTCGTCGCCGCCGGGGCGTTGGCCGGATTCGTGTTCCACCCCTGACTGCGTGGGCTCACACGGGTACAATAGAAGGCGCAATGCCGATCTACGAGTTCAGGTGCCGACGCTGTCGGAAGAAGACCACCGCGCTCGTGCTGGTGCGCGCAAAGGTCGACGAGGTTTGCTGCGCCTCGTGTGGCAGCGGTGATCTCGAGCGGCTGTGGTCGCGCTTCGCCACGGTCAAGTCGGAGGACGCGCGGCTCGATGCCCTCGCCGACCCCGCGTCGCTCGGCGGCCTCGACGAGAACGATCCCCGCGCCATGGCGCGCTTCATGAAGCGCATGAGCCAGGAGATGGGCGAGGACCTCGGCGAC
Source organism: Acidobacteriota bacterium (assembly GCA_017860085.1). Lineage (GTDB taxonomy): Bacteria > Acidobacteriota > Vicinamibacteria > Vicinamibacterales > JAFNAJ01 > JAFNAJ01. Next base: position 7,870 of record JAFNAJ010000066.1, read on the forward strand.
GACTTCGAAGCGGCCCTGGACGAGGACATGGCGGGCGGCCCCGAGGGCGACGACGGTCTGGGCGGCGGGGGCGTTGGCAGTGACCTCTGAGGGGCAGCCGCCGCGTCAGTCGGCCGAATCAGGCGACAGGATGGGTTGCAGGGTGATCGGCGCTTCTGCCGACCGCTCCCAGTCCTCGACCGCCTGCCGGTGAAGCAAGAGCTGCGATTCGACGCGCTCCTCGCCGCGCGGGCGGCGGGGCACGCGATACGTGCCGTCCGGCAGCAGGCGCCGTCCCTTCACGTTGTCCCTGAACATCGCCTCGAGCGCCGCCAGCACCCGGCGTCGGCAGTCTTCGGATTCAACGGGGAACATCAGCTCGACGCGCTTGTCGAGGTTGCGTGTCATCCAGTCGGCGCTCGACAGGTAGACCTCGTCGTCTCCCCCATTCCTGAAATAGAACACCCGGGCGTGCTCGAGGAAGCGGCCGACGATGGACACGACCTCGATCCTGTCGCTGAGGCCCGGCACCCCGGGTCTCAGGGTGCAGATGCCGCGCACGTTGAGCCGGATCTTCACGCCCGCCTGCGACGCCTCGTAAAGGGCGCGGATGACCTTCACATCGACGAGGGAGTTCATCTTGGCGCGGATCTCGGCCGGCTCGCCGGCCTCGGCCCGGCGAGCCTCGCGCTCGATGAGCTTCAGCAGCCGCTCTCGCAGCTGGGTCGGCGCCATCACGAGTTTCTTCATGCGGGGCGGGTCGGAATACCCCGTGAGGGCGCTGAAGAAGGCCGAGACGTCCGCCCCGACCTCCGGCGCCGACGTCATCAAGCCCATGTCGGTGTAGAGCCGAGCGGTGCGGTCGTTGTAGTTGCCCGTGCCCAGGTGGACGTAGCGCTTCAGGCCCTGGCGCGTGCGCCTCACCACCAGGCACGCCTTGGCGTGCACCTTGAGCCCGCGGATCCCGTAGATGACGTGCGCCCCGACCTCCTCGAGGCGCCGGGCCCACTGGATGTTGCGCTGCTCGTCGAACCGGGCCATCAGCTCGACCAGCACGGTCACCTGCTTGCCCTGGTCGGCCGCACGCGTCAGCGCCGCCACGATCGGCGAATCGCCGCTGGTGCGGTACAGCGTCTGCTTGATCGCGATGACGTCGGGATCGTCGGCCGCCTGCTCCACGAGCGCCGTGACCGGATCGAACGAGTCGTACGGGTGGTGCAGGAACACGTCGCGCTGGTCCAGTACATCGAAGATGTGCGACTGTTCGTGCACGTCCAGGACGGGAACCGGTTTGAGCGAACGATCCCGAAGATCGTCGAAGCCGGGGAGGTCCGCGAGGGCCCACAGCGCGCGGATGTCGAGCGGGCCCTGCACGCGGTACAGATCCCGTTCGGACACATCGACACGGTCGAGCACCGCGGAGAGCAGCGCATCGCTCGCGTCGTGCTCGACCTCGAGACGAACCACCCGGCTGCGACGCCGCTTCCGCAGTTCCTCCTCGAGGGCCTCGAGGTACGACTCGCCTCCCTCATCGTCAAGTTCGAGCTCGGAGTCTCGCGCCAGCCTGATGCACGTCGCATCCAGCACGACCTGG
>JAFNAJ010000444.1 GCA_017860085.1 Acidobacteriota bacterium
ATTCGTCTCGTCGAGCAGGTCGGCAATAGCGGCACGATGCCGCATGAGGCGAACCTCGGTCGTGTCGGGCGTCCACCGCGACGCCAGGTAGGTGCGGGCGATCTCCAAGACGGCCGTCTCGCGCTCTATCGCGAAGAGCGTGGCGAGCCCGAGGATGGGCAAGCCCACGGCCGTGAGCAGAGCGGCACCGCCACCGGTCCATCGCCAGGCGAGCGTGGTCAGGAGGCCAACCCAGAGAATGTAGAACACGACGCTTGCGAAGATCTTCGCCGTGGCCACCTGGTCGAGCGGCGCTCGGACGACCCACGAGAACGCGCGGACCACCTGGTAAGGAATGGCAAACACGAGTGCCCCCGCCAGCGCGACCGGTCCCAGCACGAGGGCTGCCAGCGTCTCACGTGCCGCAAACCTGACGGCCGCGGCGAAGGGCACGTCGCGCAGGTACCCGCCCTCCGCGAGCCCGAACCTCGCCCGACGTCGCTCGTACTTGCGCAGTTGTTCGTACAACAGCGCATAGCGCTGGGCATCGCGTGATCGGAGCGCGTCCATGCCAGCGGCGATGCGGCGGCGGCGCTCGAGCACGGCATCTGTCGATCGTGGAAGCCTGCGGGCGGCCGCGTAGAGGTGCTCGACGCGCTTGACGAGGTCGGCATCCTGGGTCGGCTCGACTTCGACGACCACGTTGCGCAAGTGCTCTTCGATCTGCTGCGTGAGGCCGCGGACGGCGCCGGCTTCGTCCCGGGCGTACTGGTCCACCCACGCGTCGGGCCAGAACGCGCGACCGTAAGCCACCAGGACCGTGGAGCGAAACGCGGCCTTGTGGTCGAAGTTGAGGCCCACGGGCACCACGGCCACCCGCGCCCCCTGCCGCGACGCGCCCAGCACCATGCGCGCGGCGCCCGTACGCAGCGGCTCGATCCGGCCCGAGGAGTGGCTGATCCCCTCAGGAAACAGGCAGACGACCTCGCCGCGCCCGAGCGCCTCGTGCACGTCCCTGAAGGTCTCTTCGTTCCTCGAGGCGTCGGCGCCCGTGTCGCCTCGCCGGTAGACGGGGATCGAGCCGGCGCCCCGGACGAACCAGCTGATGACAGGCATCGAGAAGAGCGTCGACTTCGCCAGGAATCGCGGTTGCCGCCGCGACGTGGCCACGATCAGTGACGGATCGAGCAGCCCGTTGGAGTGGTTGGCCACCAGCACGGCCGGACCGTCGGGCGCGTCTTCTCCGAAACGCTCGATGCGATAGAACAGCCACACCAGCGCGCGGGCCAGGCCCCAGACGATGTGGGTCGAGATCGAGATCTTCATGACGGCCGGCCGCAGGTCCGTGCGTCAGGCGTGCAGACCCTCGCGCTCGGCCTCGCGCGCCACCCGCTGGCCCGTGCCGACGTCGACGAAGGTGAGCAGGATGGCACCAACCGCGAAGAAGAGGATCACCGACAAGATGGCAACCTGGCTCGACCCGGTTCTGCTGATCGCGAAGGCGAATGCCGCGGGGCCGATGATACCGGCGAATTTCTCGAAGACGCCCCAGAACGCGAAGAACTCCGACGATTTCTGCCGGGGAATCATCGATGCAAAGAGCGACCGGCTGAGGGCCTGGCTGCCGCCCTGGACCGTGCCCACCAGGAACCCGAGCAGGTAGAACTGCCAGGTCGTCCTCATGTAGTAGCCCAGGATGCTGATGCACGTATAGACGGCCAGTGCCAGGAACACTGCGCGTTTCGCGCCGATCCACCCGGCGAGCCGCCCGAAAAAGAAGGCGAACGGTCCGCCGACGAACTGAATCATCAGCACGGCCAGGATCATGTGCTTGTCGGGAATGCCGATCTCGGACCCGTAGACGGTGGCCATCCGGATGATGGTGTTGATGCCGTCGTTGTAGATCAGGAACGCGACCAGCAGCAGCAGCGCGTGCTTGAACCGGCTGAGTTCCTTGAGCGTGCCCCCCAGCTGTCGGAACCCCACGCCGATCAGCCGGAGGCCGCGCGGGCGGTCGGGCCCCGCTTTGGCCTTCGGCTCCGGCACCTGGCGGAAGAGCGGGATCGAGAACACGGCCCACCACACCGCGACGCTCAGGAACGACATGCGGGCGGCGACACCCGCATCGGCCATCCCGAACCACTGTGGCTTGGCGATCCACAGCATGTTGATCGCGAGCAGGAGCCCACCGCCGAGGTAGCCGAGGGCATAGCCGGCCGACGACACGCGGTCGAGCTCGTCAGGGGCGGCGATGTGCGGCAGCAGCGAATCGTAGAACGTGAACGCGCCCGCGACTCCGATGTTCGCCACGACGAACAGCACCAGGGCGAGCATCCAGTCGCCCGTGTAGATGAACACCATGGCCGCGGTGGCGACGACGCCGATCACCTGGAAGATCAGCAGCAGACGCTTCTTCATCGCCGCGTAGTCGGCGACCGCCCCGAGCACCGGCGCCGTCAGGGCCGTGATCGTCAGCGCGATGGTGGTCGCCAGGCTGAACTTGTACGTGATGTCACTGGGCGCGAGACCCTTGGCGGCCGTGCTCGCGTAGTACACGGGGAACACGGCCACCATGATGGTGGTGACGAACCCCGAGTTGGCCCAGTCGTACATCGCCCAGGCGCGGAGCTCGGGGCGGCTGAGGCCGAAGCGTTCGGCGAGGGAGGGTTTCGACGGTGGCATCGACATGAACGCCTTGATCCAACTTCTCACTTGCGTTGCGGTCAGCCGTCAGCAATCAGCCATCGGCAATCGGCCATCAGCCCTCTGCCATCTGCGAGCTTCGGAATCCTGCGGAGCGCTGGCGACTGAGAGCTGATGACTTGGGATTCTAATCCGATGGGCCGTCAGGCGGTAGGCGCTCGGCCGCGCTCGGCGGCAGTGTAGCCGGTAGCCGGTCGGCGTGAGGCGATGGCCGGTCTGAGCGGTCACCGCGC
>JAFNAJ010000067.1 GCA_017860085.1 Acidobacteriota bacterium
TCCGCGACCACTTTCCGGCGCTGGAGCGGACGCACAGCGGCAGGCGCGTCGCGTACTTCGACGGACCTGGTGGCACGCAGGTACCGCGCCAGGTGGCCGATGCGATTCGGGAGTACCTGTTCCATCACAACGCCAACACCCACTGGCGTTATCCGACCAGTCACGAGACCGACGCCGCCATCCTGAACGCGCGACAGGCCGTTGCCGAGTTCCTGAACGCGCATCCGGACGAGGTGGTGTTTGGTGCCAACATGACGACCCTGACGTTCCATCTCGGTCGTGCGCTCGGCCGCGGGTGGGGCCCCGGCGATGAAATCGTGGTCACCGAGCTCGAGCACCACGCGAACATCGACCCATGGCGCGCCCTCGCACGCGACCGTGGAGTCGTCGTGAAGATGGCCGCGGTCGTGCCGGGCACAGGTGAGCTCGACTGGGAGGATCTGCGCCGCCAGATCACGCGTCGCACGAGGCTGCTGGCCATCGGCGCAGCCTCGAACGCCATTGGAACCGTGAACGACGTGGCGCGCGCCGCCGCCCTCGCCCGAGCCGTCGGCGCCCTGGTGTTCGTGGACGCGGTGCACTACGCCCCACATGCGCTCATCGACGTGCACGCGCTCGACTGCGATTTCCTGGCCTGCTCGGCCTACAAGTTCTACGGCCCTCACCACGGCATCCTCTATGGACGCCGCGAACGATTGGCCGCCCTCGATCTCCCCAAGCTCGAGCCCGCACCAACCGATCCGCCCGAGTCGCTGGAGACCGGCACGCAGAACCACGAGGGGATCGTCGGCACCGCTGCGGCCGTTGATTTCCTCGCATCGATAGGGGGCCATCAGAGCGGCCACCGCCGCGACGCGCTCGTGCGCGCGTTCGGCGCCCTGCACGAGCGCGGGCAGGCGCTCGTGGAGCGCATGTGGCGGCGCCTCGAGGCCATCCCCGGGGTCACACTGTACGGACCGCCGACCCATCGCCCGCGAACACCAACGCTGTCGTTCACCCTGAAGGGCCGCACGTCGAGTGAGGTGGCCGACCACCTCACCAGCCGAGCCGTGTTCGCCTCGAACGGTGACTTCTACGCCACCACGCTGATCCGACGCCTGGGCCAGGCCGAACACGGCGTCGTGCGGGCGGGCTGCGCGTGCTACACGACCGAGGAAGAGGTCGATCGCCTCGTGGACGCCGTGGCCGAGATTGCGCCACGGACCTGAGGAGTGACGCCGCCGCAGGCGGCCTCGTGGTAGCCTACCAGCGGAGGCGCGCGTGGCGCACCGCACACTGCGATCGGGCTACGACCGGCTGGTCGACCGGCTCAACCGCTTTCCCCAGGGGGCGCCGCCCTCGGCGCTGCTTTACCGAATTCTCCAGGTGCTCGTCAGCGACCGCGAAGCCGGCCTGGTGGCGCAGCTGCCCATCAAGCCGTTCACGGCCGACACGGCCAGCCGCGCCTGGCGGCTCCCGCTCGACGAAACCCGTCGCATCCTCGACGAGCTCGCGTCACGTGCCGTGCTGGTCGACATCGAGCAAGACGGCGACATGCAGTACGTCCTGCCGCCACCCATGGCAGGGTTCTTCGAGTTCTCCATGATGCGGGTGCGTGCGGACGTCGATCAGCGCTTGCTGGCTGAGCTCTTCTACGAGTACATCAACGTCGAAGAGGAGTTCATCACGTCCCTCTTCACTAGGGGCGAGACCCACCTGGGGCGGGCGTTCGTCAACGAGCGGGCCCTCACCGACGGCGACCGCGGCCTGCACGTGCTCGACTACGAGCGCGCGAGCGAGGTCATCAACACCGCCTCGCACATCGGTGTCGGCCTCTGCTATTGCCGTCACAAGATGGCGCACCTCGACCGCGCCTGCTCGGCGCCGATGGACATCTGCATGACGTTCAACACCAGCGCGGCGTCGCTGGTGCGTCACGGTGTCGCGCGCCAGGCCGATGCGGCCGAGGCGCTCGACTTGCTCGCCCAGGCACGAGACCGTCAGCTCGTCCAGTTCGGGGAGAATGTCCAGAGACGGGTCAACTTCATCTGTCACTGCTGCGGATGTTGCTGCGAGGCGATGATCGCGGCGCGGCGCTTCGGCCACCTGCACCCGGTTCACACCACCAACTTCCTGCCGGAGATCGACGACGACGCCTGCAACGGCTGCGGGAAGTGTGTGCAGGTTTGCCCGGTCGAGGCGATGTCACTCGTGTCCGCGAACGATCCACGCCGGCCAACGCGCAGGGCCGCGCGACTCGACACCAGCACCTGCCTCGGCTGCGGCGTGTGTGTGACCTCCTGTCCCAGGGCCGGCGCGCTTCGCCTGGCGCCAAGGCCGGAGCGCGTGATCACGCCGGTCGACGGCACCCATCGCGTGGTGATGATGGCCATCGAGCGCGGCACGCTGCAGGAGCTGATCTTCGATAACCAGGTGCTGAGGAGCCACCGCGCCATGGCCGCGGTGCTCGGCGTCGTCTTGCGTCTGCCTCCCCTGAAGCAGGCGCTCGCCAGCCGACAGCTGAAATCACGGTACCTGGCGGCCTTGCTCGCGCGTCGAGAGAAGGCCGCTGCGCCTGCGCACCAATAGGAGGCCTTGCATGTCCACCGCTGTGAAGACTGCTACTCTGTATCGGGCTGAGATCGGCAACATCCCTGGCACGCTCGCCGAGACGCTGAAGCCGCTCGCCACCGCCGGCGCCGACCTTCAGGTCGTCATGGCCTACCGCATTCCTGGCGATCGCACCAAGGCCGCCGTCGAGGTCTACCCTGTGCAGGGCAAGAAGAGCCTCGCTGCGGCGCAGGCAACGGGCCTGAAGGCCATGGACACCCCGATGCTGATCGTCACCGGCGACAACAAGCCCGGCCTCGGCGCCCGCATCGCCGACGGCATGGCCGCTGCCGGCATCAACATGAGCTATCTGGTGGCGCAGGTGTCCGGTCGCAAGTACTCCGCGGTCTTCGGCTTCGAGAACGTCGCCGACGCCAAGAAGGCGGCCGGCGTGATCAAGCGCGCCAGCGCACCGGCGAAGAAGGCCGCCAAGAAGCGGTAGGGGCGTCGGCTCGCCGACGAATCGGCGACCGCCGGGCTGGCCGTGCACGCCGCCGGCCCCGTCGAGCGTCAGTGCGCCCGCACGATGACCAGCGTGAGATCGTCGCTTTGCTCGACGCCCCCGAAGGCCCGAACTGCCGTCACCACCCGATCGACCACCTCGTTGAGCGGGCCGTGGCGTTCGGCTGTGAGGGCCTCGAGCAGGCGCGATTCGCCGAACTCGTCTCCGCCAGGGCTCATCGCCTCGGTCACGCCATCACTGAACAGCACCAGCAGGTCGCCAGGGGCAATCGCCACCTCCGCGGTCGCGCACGCCCAGTCGACGAAGAACCCGACGGCTCCCGCCGTCACCGGAAGGCGCTCGACGACGCCTGAGGCTCTCAGCAGGAACGGCGGCTGGTGACCGCAATTGGCGTACCGCAGCCGTCGCTGGTCGTCGTCGTAGAGGCCGAAGAACAGCGTCGCGAAGTGATTGCCCGCCGTCGACTCGGCAAACGAGCGATTGAGCGAGCCCAGCAGGTCGACGAGGTCCTCGGACGCCACGCGGCCGGCGAGGCTGCGGACGCTCGCCTGGAGGTGCGCCATGAGCAGCGCCGCATACAGGCCCTTGCCCGACACGTCGGCCAGCACGAGGCCGAGCCGCCCTCGACCCAGGTCGAGGAAGTCGTAGTAGTCGCCGCCGACCGATCGCGCCTGCACGCACCGGCCGATGAACTCCACCGTCGCCATTGTGGTCGTCTTCACCGGCAGCAGGCGCCGCTGCACTTCGGCCGCGATCTGCACTTCCTGCGCGGCGCGACGGTCGGCCTCGATGCGCTCGGCCATCTGCTCGGCCAGCATCAGGTTCTCGAGCGCCCCGCCGGCGTGGCCGGCCATCGACGCCAGAAGGGCCTTGTCTTCGCTCGAATAGGGTTCGTCCGAGAGCCGTGGCCCCAGCAGGAGCAATCCCACCAGCTGACGTCGTCGACTGAGCATCGGGACGAGGCACTCCGCGTCAGCCACTCTCCGCAACGGAAGGGCCCTGACCTCGGGCGGCGCGCCCGACGGGCGGGGATCGGATTCGAACTGACGAAGGAGGGCCTGCGGCACCTCGAGAACCGGCGGCGAGTCGGACGGACACGGCCCGAACGCCTGCAGTAACCCCGCACGATCACGCAGGTAGATGGCGAGCTGGCACGGGTGCAGGGCCTCCTTCAGCTGGCCATCGATCAAGGCCGCCAGCTCGTCGCGGTCCTGCACCGACCCGGCCTGCTGGGCGAGCTCCTCGAGCACCCGCCGAGCGTCGTACGCACTGCGAAAGAACGCCCGGTCGATGCGACGCGTGACGCGCGTGGCCACGGCCCCTCCCGTGCGCACGAGGGCCAACCCGAACAACGTGCCGGCTGCGATCCCGGTTGGGAGCGCCGCGTCAGTGAGCCGAGGGAGCACGCGGGAAATGGTGGTCACGAACAGCGCCGTGACCGCGAGGCTGAGGACGAGCGAGAGCAGGACGAACCCCCGTTGCACGAGCACGTAGCGGGCGCTGCGTCGCACGAGGACCGAGAACTCCAGGACCCTGTGCTTGACGACCGCGTACCCGAACAGGACCGGCACCAACATCATCAGGAGCGAGCACGGCACCCAGGCCCAGAACGGCAGCTCGAACAGATCCCGCTTCAGGTATCGGGTCGCCGCCAGCAGGCCCATCCACGGCAGCAGGCCGATCGCGAAGCTCCAGCCCAACAGGCGGGCCTTTCGTCGGGCCGTCGCCTCGACTCCGGCCCGACAGTTGAGCAGGAGCGAGACGAAGCCGAGGGCGATCCCGACGAAGAAGTAGGCCAGAATCGTGCGATCGACGACCACGACCCCGGCCGGGGTCAGCACACGGACGAACGGCCAGACGCTCCCCGCCATGAAGATCCACGTGGCGTAGGGCACGAAGAACACCGTGGCGAGCACCACCATCAGCGTCTTCAGCCAGGGCACCCGGCGATCGAGCGCCGAGGCGACGGGAAAACGGGCGAGCAGCGTGTAGAACAGCGCTGGCATCAGCCCGCTGAACAGGGCGCTGTAGGCCACGAGGAAGCCACGCAACGACGGGTGGCTCAGCGATTCCACCGTCTGGAGGGGCCCCGTGCCAATGCCCGCGAAGATCAAGGCGAGCAGCCACGCGTTGCCGTCGTGCACGCGGAGCGCCAGCACGATCACGCCGACGATGACGGCCGGGATGGGATAGAGGAGCAGCGGCGAGAGCGCCACCCGCTGGGCGCCCGAGTGGGCCGGCGAGCGGTCCGGGCCCACGCCGAGGATGGCGTCGACATCGAAACGGTCGGGTGTGCCCTCGCGGCTCAGCGTGAGACGGACGACCTGCCCGGGCCGGCCGCGCACGACCGCGTCGCTGAACGGGGCAGGCGACTCGAGCGGCACGCCGTTGACGGCGACGATGTGGTCCTCGGCCTCGAGGCCAGCCCGTTCGGCCGGGCTGCCAGGCACCACCCGCCGGACATCGAGGTGGCGGGCCCAGCCGTCGTAGTCGCTGACGATGCCCAGAAACGCGCCGGGATTCTGTTGGGTGTAGTAGGTCCACGCGGCCGCGTAGACGATCATGGCCGCGCTCAGCAGAACCGCACCGGCAACCCTGAGGTAGCGCATGACGGAAGCCGCCGGGCTCGACCCGTGCCATTCACGAAGGACGAGGAGGCCCACCGGAAAGTTCTCGGCTCAGATGAGGCCGGCCTTCTTCATCTCCTTCGCCGTCGCGGCGACAATCTCGCGGACGAACGAGTCGACCTTCGACGGGTTCGTCGTCTGGCTCTGCCCTGCCCAGATCAGCTTGTTCTGCGCGAGCGAGTAGACGAGTGTCTCGACCGTCACGATCGTGTCCGTCCGGATCTCGCCCCCGCCCCAGGGCGCTCCCCACCCATAGCCCCAGTATCCACCCCAGAAGCCGCCGTAGTAAGGCCCGGTATACATCGACGGCGTCGAGTAGACTTCCTTGTCCTTGCCGACGGGGCGGATGACCACCACGCCAACCGCGCCGCTCTTCTCGACCATCGCCTTGGCGCGAGCTTCATCCGTCACGTCCGGGGGCACCACCGTGTAGCCTGCCACGCCCTGCGCGCCGCGAGCGGTCAGCTCGCTCGCCAGGGCGTCCTCGGCCGACCGTCGCACGGCCTCGTTCTTCGTCGCAACGAAGCCCACCACCTTCTTGCCAGCGAAGCTGCCGACGGGTTGCGCGTCCGGCGCCTTCCACGTCGAGTTGAAGCTCGTCGTCGCGCACGCTGCCAGACCCGACATCGCGACCACGACACCCAGGGTCTTCACTGCACGAAACATCAAGGCCTCCTTGCCAGATGAGGGTTCAATCCGTGGCGACAGCCTCGCGCGCGCCGGCACGAGGCAGATGCCAACCTCCAAGTGTACTAGAGATGTCGGGAGATCTGCCGGAAGAGCCGGGGCCCGCTGCCGGGCAGCGGGCCCCTGGCCCCGGTGGCGCTAGAACTCGAACTTGACGGCCAGCTGCACCTGGCGCGGATCGCCGACGCCGGTTCGCAGGAACCCATCGAAGTTGAAGAGCGCGGGTGTGCTGAGGGGGTTGATGTTGTTGTCGTTGTTGAACGTGTTGAACATCTCCAGGATCGGGATCAGCCGCATGTCCGCCCCGAGCCGGAAGGGCCGTGCGAGCCGCCAGTCGAAGGTGAAGAACTCGTTGTCCTTGCGCTCGCCGTTGCGCCCACGATCCACACCGTTCAGGCTGCGTGGATTCGCGGTGATCGGCTGCGCTCCGCGAGCCTGGACGCGGGCGTTGAGCTGGAATCCGCCAGGGACCTCGAAGTAGCCGAACGCGTTGAACTTGTGGCGAATGTCGCGGTCCGACGGCCCCCAGTCGAGATCGAGATCGAAGAGGTTGAAACTCCGGTCGAGGAACGGGTCGCGCTCGTTCGAGTCGTTGTCCTCGTCTTTCGACAGCACGTAGTTCACCTCGAACTGATACCCCTTCGTGAACCGCTTCCGCAGCCCGAGCGTCAGGCCGCGGTACTGCGACTCGCCGAGGCTGTTGGTCACGAACAGCTCCCCGAGTTGCGGCCCATACGGCGCGCCGCTATACGCGTACTTGTTGCCCGTGCCGGGCCCCTGGTCGCAGCAGGACGGGCCGCTCTTGTTGAAATCGAGGAAGCGCGTCAGGTTGCGCCCTTCCGTCCACGTGAAGTCGACGTAGCCCGACCAGTCAGGCACCAACTCCTGTTCGTACGCCACGTTGAACGAGTACACGTAGGGGTTCTCGTAGTCCTTGTGGAACACTTTCACGCCGCTGAACAACGGGAACTCACCCTCCGCCGCCGGCGCCGGCGTCAGCAGGCCTGGCCAGGCCGGCGTCGGGGCGCCAAAGGCCGTCAGGTTCGCCGTGTTGGCAAACAGCGTCTGCTGCTGCAGGCCGTTGGTGGTCACCGACCCCACCTGGCTGAGCATGTTCTGCCGTGCGTAGTACACCCCGGCGCTGGCGCGAACGACCGACTTGCCGTTCCCGGCGACGTCCCACGCCATCCCGACCCGCGGTTGGAACATCGCCCACTGGTCGGGAATGGTCCCGTCCGAGGGGAAATTCGGGTCGTCGAGGAACTGGCCGTACGCCGTCGTTCGCGGATCCACGGTTTCTGGCATGAGCTGCGCGTCCCACCGCAGCCCGTAGTTGAGGGTGAGGTTGGGACGAATGAGCCACTGGTCCTGGAAGAACAGCGAGAACTCCTCGTTGGTGATGTTCGAGGCGCCGGCCGCGTCGGTGGCGAGCCCGGTCCGCCCGGCACCCTGCAGGTACAGAAGCAGCGGCCCGCCCGTGGGCGAACTGCCGGCGGGGCACGGCGTCGGCGACGTGACGTAGGTGCCGTTGGAGCAGGCGATCGTGGATGGACCGTACCCGCCAGCCGCCGCTGGCGAGGCATACCGCATGAATCCGGTGACGCTGTCGAACAGGTAGCGCCCGGTGAAGAACCCGCGGAACACCTGGTCGTTGAGGGTGTGCATCCACTCGCCGCCCATCTTGAAGGTGTGCGAGCCGCGCACGATCGAGACGTTGTCCTTGATCTGGACGCGCCAGATCAGTTCGTCGACGTTCGGCTGCAGGAAGAACGGATTGCCAAACCGGAACGTGGGATCGAAACCGATCCCGGTGTCGGCGAACAGGTTGGACGACACCGCGGTGCGCGGACGGCTTTCGCGCGAGTACGTGAAGTGCGCCTCGTTGACGACGCGCGGCGAGATCGTCGTGAACCAGTTGAGGTTGACGACGTTGATGCGCGCCGGATCGCCCTCGATGCCGTTGGCCGAGGTGCCGTACGTGGCCACGTCGAACGTCTCGTTCTCCTTGCGCGAGTGGTTGAAGTTCCACGATCCCGAGATCGTGTTGTTCGGGTTTGCTTGCACGTCGATCTTGGCGAGGATGGCCGCCGTCTCGACTGGGTGCTCAATCGGCTGCCCCTCGTCCTGCCCGAGTCTTGTCTGGAAGAAGCTCAGCAGCGCGGTGCGCTGGCAGTCGGGGTTCGAGTTGATCAGCGCCTCGTTCTGCCCAATCGTGGGGTTCGGCACGGGACACGCGGTGTCACCCAGCTGGCGGCTCAGGTTGGGTCGCATGAAGTTGCCCGTGATGCCCTCGGCGGCGACGAAGAAGAACGCCTTGTCCTTCTGAATGGGCCCGCCGACGGTCCCGCCGAACTGCTCGCGGTGGAAGTCCTCCAGCTTGCTCCCGTCGGAGAGGTCGCCCGTCAACTCCTCCAGCCGCTGGAAGTAGAACAGGCTGCCGTGCGGGTCGTTGGCGCCCGACTTCGTGATGACGTTGACGACACCACCGGCGGTACGGCCGAATTCTGCGGGCGCGCCGGTGGCAATCACCTGGAATTCCTTGACCGCCTCGAGCGTGATGTCGACGGCAACGCGCTGCCCGCCCGCCTGTTCGCCGAAGAACCCGTTGTTGTAGTCGCCGCCGTCGAGGCTGATGTTGTTGAAGATGCCACGCTGGCCAGCAAAGGTGATCGAATCGCCGTCGGGTCCCTGCACGACGCTGACGCCAGGCGTGAGCGTGAGCAGGTCCTCGAACTTGCGGCCGAGGATGGGGGTGTTTTCGACCGTGGCCTGGTTCAGCGTGCTCGCCGACGAGGCGCGACTGGTTTCGACGATGCCCGTCGACGCCGTGACCGTGACCGTTTCGGCCACCGCCGAGATCCTCATGGGCGCCGCCAGCGTCACGGCCTGGCCGATGGTGAGCACGAGGTTCTCCTGCACGAGGGTGGCGAACCCCGACAGCGTGTAGGTCACCGTGTACGGGCCCGGAGGCAGTTGCAGGAAGACGAAGCGCCCGTCGGCTCCGGTCACGGCGGTTCGCGCGACGTTGGTCGTGGTGCTCCGGGCCTCCACGGTCACCCCCGGCAACCCTGGATGACGCCGGTTGTGATTTGGGTCTGGGCGGCGGCTGTCACGGCAAGCGCGGCGCCAAGAAGGAGAGCGAGGACCAGTCGGTTTCGCATTCCTACCTCCTGCATCGCCCGGGAACGGCCGACGTCAACGGAACACACGCTGACGCTCGGTCGAACCCGTCTTCCACGGTGGGGACTGCTGCGGAGTCTATACCCGAGCGGAACCGGATTCAACTCGACGTCGCCGGCCGATCGGCGTCGCTCGCCTCGTTCCCCGACGCGGACGTCCGGGGCCCGCTTGCGCTCAGGCGCCGCAGGAGCGCCGCCAGGTCCTTCAACTCGAGGATCTCGTGATAGTGGGCGTCTTGCAGGGCCTCGGGCGGCACCTGCTCGTGGACCCACGTCACCGCATAGGGCACGTGGACGGCGTGCGCCCCTGCTTCGAGCACCGGCAGGATGTCCGACCGGAGCGAGTTGCCGACCATGACGAACCGTTCAGGCGCCACTCGGTACCGGCGCATGACGCTCCGGTAGAGCTCGGCGTCCTTCTCCGACACGATCTCCACGCCGACGAAGTACTGGCCGAGCCCCGAGCGGGCCAGCTTCGATTCCTGGTGGAAGAGGTCGCCCTTGGTCAGCAGGATCAGGGGGAAGCTCGCCGCCAACTCCTCCACCGCCTCGCGCGCCCCATCGAGGAGTTCGACCGGCGACCTGAGCATGTCGCGCCCCCATTCGATGATCGTGCGGACGTCCGCGCCCTCAATACGCCCGTCGGTCAAGTCGAGCCCGGTCTCGATCATCGACAGCACGAACCCCTTGACGCCGTAACCGAAGTGTTCGAGGTTGCGACGCTCGGTCTCGTTGAGCCGCTCCTCCACCAGCCCCGGCTCGACATAGCGGCTCAGCAGGTCTCTGAACTGCTCCTGCGTCGTCCGAAACAGCGGCTCGTTGTGCCACAGCGTGTCATCGGCGTCGAGCGCCACCAACTCGATCATGCAGTCACACTCGGGGTCCGGTGCACCCTACGGTAGCACCGGATCTCCTCGTCGAAGAAACCGGCCTATACTCTGGCCGTCATGACCAGACCTCCCCGCATCGGCGTCGTGGGCAGCGCCAACGTCGACCTGACCACGTTCACCGACTCGTTTCCGCGCCCAGGGGAGACGATGTTCGGCACCCGCTTCGACCTTGGCTTTGGGGGCAAGGGCGCCAACCAGGCGGTGGCCGCCCGGCTGTGCGGTGCGGAGGTCACCATGGTGGCGCGGGTCGGCCACGACCTGTTCGGTCCCGCGACGATCCAGAACTTCGAGAGCCGCGGCATCCGCACGGATCACGTCCGGATGGTCGACAACGTCTCGAGCGGCGTCGCGCCGATCTTCGTCGACCCGTCCGGGCAGAACCGGATCATCGTGGTGAAGGGCGCGAACGACTGCCTGCGACCCGCCGACGTCGACGCGGCGGCGCCGCTGCTCGGCGAGTGCGACTGCCTCGTGCTGCAGTTCGAGATCCCGCTCGACACCGTGTACCACGCGCTCGAGTTCGCGCATGGCCGCGGGATCCGGTCGATTCTCAACCCGGCCCCAGGCCGGCCCATCGACGTGGCCCGCCTGGCGCACCTCGACTACCTGGTGCCGAACGAGACCGAGGCCGAGATCATCACCGGCCTGCCGGCGCACACCCTGGACGACGCCCGTCGATGCGCGGAGCGTCTGCTCGCCGCGGGCATCCAGCGCGTGATCATCACGCTCGGCGCCAACGGCGCCCTGCTGGCCGGACCCGCCGGCGCGCGCCACGTGCCGGGCTTCGAGGTCGCCACTGTCGATAGCACTGGCGCCGGAGATGCCTTCATTGGCGCGTTCGCAACCTTCCTGGGCGAGGGTCTCGCTGAGGCGGAGGCCGTCTCGCGCGCCAACTTGTACGCCGGGCTCTCGACCACGAGGGTCGGCACGCAGAAGTCCTTTCTCGACCGGGCTGCCTTCGACGCCGAGTGGGCCGCACGACAGACCCGCTGAACCAAGAACGAACCAAGAACCAGGAACCTCGGACGGACCAGGAACCAAGAACGAAGAACCAAGAACTGACAGGCGCCTGTACGGCAACTGTCAGTACATGATGGTGCGGGTCCGGTGGTGGGGCCAGTGCGTGGTGTGGTAGTTCAGCCAGAGCCTGGCGTCGACCTGCGGGATGATCACCTGCATCGAGGGCGGCCGCAGCCGGTTGATCTCCTCGGTGAGCAGTGCGGTCGCGTAGAGCGTGTGCGCGCGGATTTCGATCTCCTCGTCGCTGTCGCGAGGGATCTCCCGGCCCTCGGTGATGCGCGCGTCGAGGTCCGGCGCATAGACGAGCACGTCGAGCACCCGCAGGGCCGCTGGCACGATGTAGTCGGCAAACGCCGTCATCGACGCGATGTCGTCGATTCGGAACCCGCCGCGCCGGCGGAGCCCGCTGTGCAACAGCCAGTAGCCCAGCTGTGCCAGCTTGTAGAACCTCACTTCGTGCCCGTGATACGTGCTCACGTCATCGAACCGGGGAAACTCGCGGACCAGTTGGTCGACGAGCCCTCGACCGTTGTCGTAGAGCCGCGGCGAGCAAGTGGCCACGAAGTTGTGGAAGAAGCCCTCGTAGCGCTGCGCGAGGACGCGGCCCACCTCGTTGAGGACCTGCCGCTTCTCGTCGAGCATCGGCATCTCGATGGTGCCGTCGAAGATGCGCTCGAACTCCGATCGTGTGAGCTGGGCGAGATACCGACCGTCGAGCACCGGCACGCCGCGATCCATGGCGCGCTTCAGACACGCCATCATCGCCATCGAGTCCGACCACCGGCCGCCCGCGAACTCGACCTCGAACTTGGCGCCGGTCACGAAGTCGGTGAACGCCGTGTTGATGCAGTTGTGCGTCAACACGAAATCGACGGCCTCGTCCGGGCTGGCGCCGACGCCAAATGGCAGGCCGAAGCCCGGGTACGGAAGCTCCTCGTAGGCCATCCATCGTGCGTGCGCGACGACCTTCACCACGTCGGTGCGAACGAAGCGCGACGCGCCGATGACGGCCCGCACCGACTCGAGCACCGGGCTGCCAATCGGCACGGGCTGTCGGACGAGGTCGGTCGATCGTGCGGACGAGGGCGGTCCTGCGGGATCCGGCGCCATCGGAGCGGACGCTAAGTCTCCGGAGCGGGGCTCACCGGCCCGACGGCGCGGTCCACCTCCGGACGACCCGGCACGGACGCTCCCTGGAGCCGGCGAAGCCGATTCACGGCAGCGCCCACGCGGAGGGAGGCGTCGAAGACGGCACTCACCGGGACGAGCCCGAGCAAGCGGTGATGACCCACGGCCGCGAGCGCGGCCGACGCCATGCACCCGCAGCTGGCGCAGTCGGGA
>JAFNAJ010000445.1 GCA_017860085.1 Acidobacteriota bacterium
GAGTATCGTGCGTTCGAGCGTGTGCGGCACGAGGTTTACGTCGAACCGGCGTCCCGAGACGCCGTTCACCGTGAGACTGACTCCGTCCACGCAGATCGAACCCTTGCGCGCGACGTAGCGTGCGAGTTCCTCCGGCACCTCGAATTCGACACGCACGGATCGAGCGTCGTCGTGCCGCGACACCACTCGCCCCACTCCATCGACATGACCGGTGACGTAGTGCCCGCCCAGCGCCTGGCCGGCCGTCAGCGCCTTCTCCAGGTTGACGCGGGTCCCCGCGGACCACTCGCCCGCGGTCGTGAGCGAGAGCGTCTCGCGCGACACGTCGGCGGCGAACGCGTGCGGCTCGAGTTGCACGGCCGTCAGGCACGCGCCGCTCACGGCGATGCTGCCGCCGGCCTGGACGTCCGACAGCGGCACGCTGCCCGTGTCGATCCACAGCGTGACGTCGCCACCCCGCGGCTCGACGCCGCGGACCGAGCCGATGCCTTGCACGATTCCCGTGAACATCAGGTCGCTCCTCGTTTCGGACGCAGCGTCAGGCGCAGGTCATCGCCGACGTGCTCGACGCCGCGCCATTCGAATTCACAACGGTCGCACATGCGCTCAAGTTGCGGCAGGTTGAACAGGCCCCGCGCCGCATGTCCGAGGACGACGGGCGCCATGTAGACCACGATCTCGTCCACCAGTCCGCACCGCACGAACTCCCCGGCGAGGGTGGGGCCGGCCTCGACCAGCACTTCATTGCACTCGAGGGCCGCCAGACGCTCGAGGACGGCGTCGAGGTCGAGGCCGCTCGCGGTGCCGGCAATGCGTTCCACCCGGGCCCCGATCTCCCGCAACTCGTCGGCCGCGGCGGTGGCGGCGTCGCGGGTCAGGATCAGCGTGGAGTTCGCGAAACACAGCACCTGCGCATTGGCCGGAGTTCGCAGGTGAGAATCGAGCACGACGCGCAAAGGCCGCCGACCCCGCATCTCGAGATCGGGGTCGCGGACCGTGAGCATCGGGTCGTCCGCCAGCACGGTTCCGCTGCCGGTGATGATCGCGGACGCCCGGGCGCGCAGCCGCTGCACGTCCGCCCTCGCCTTCTCGCCGGTGATCCACTTGCTCGTGCCGTCCGCAAGCGCGGTGCGGCCATCGAGGCTTGCACCGAGCTTGAGCGTCACCCAGGGCCGGCCGTTCGTCATGCGCTGGACGAAGCCGCGATTGATCTCGGCCGCCTCGGCCGCGAGGACGCCGTGAGCGGTGGTAATTCCAGCCTGCTCGAGCTGCTGCAGGCCCGAGCCGTTCACGCGCGGATTCGGGTCGAGCATGGCCACGACGACGCGCGCAACGCCCGCCGCCACCAGGGCATCGATGCACGGTGGCGTCCGGCCGTGGTGAGAGCACGGCTCGAGACTGATGTAGGCGGTGGCTCCGCGGGCGGTGTGGCCCGCATCCTCGAGCGCGACGACCTCCGCGTGCGGTCCGCCAGCGCGCCCGTGGAAACCCTCGCCGACCACCTGTCCCCACCGCACGATGACGCAGCCGACGCTCGGATTCGGCGGCGTCGAGTACAGGCCGTGCCGCGCGAGGTCGAGTGCGCGCGCCATGTAATGGTGGTCGTCGGCGGAAAATTCGGTCACTTCTTCCTGCCCGTGGGCTCGGCCGTGGACCAGAGGGCGAGCTGCACGTCCTCGGCCGTGCGCGGCCGCCGCTGGCGCAGGCGGTCGATCTCCTCCCGGAAGGCATCCACGTCCTGGAAGCTGCGATAGACCGACGCGAACCGCACGTACGCCACCTCGTCGAGCTGGTGCAACTCGTCCATGACGAGTTCACCCACCAGCCGGGCCGGCACCTCGCGCTCGCCGAGCGTGCGCAGCTTGTGGCACACGTGATTGACCGCGGCATCCACCGCTTCGCTCGACACCGGCCGCTTCTCGAGCGCCTTCAGCATCCCGGCGCGCAGCTTCGCTTCGTCGAACGGCTCGCGCGTCGCGTCGCTCTTCACCACGCGCGGCATGACGAGTTCCGCGGACTCGAAGGTCGTGAAGCGTTCGCCGCACTGCAGGCACTCGCGACGACGGCGCACCTGCTGGCCCTCGGCCGCCAGGCGAGAGTCGATGACCTTCGTCTCCTCGTGTGCGCAGAACGGGCAGTACATCGACGGTGGTGGCCGCGCGGCGCGGGTCAGCCGTAGACACGGAACCGGCGGCAGATCTCGAGCACGGACTGCCGCGTGCGCTCGATTACCGCCTCGTTCGTGACGTCGTCGAGCACGTCGGCGATCCAGCCTGCGAGTTGCACGACCTCGGCCTCGTTGAAGCCGCGGGTGGTCACCGCCGGGGTGCCGATGCGCAGCCCGCTGG
The DNA here is from genome assembly GCA_017860085.1 of Acidobacteriota bacterium. Classification (GTDB taxonomy): domain Bacteria; phylum Acidobacteriota; class Vicinamibacteria; order Vicinamibacterales; family JAFNAJ01; genus JAFNAJ01. Next base: position 2,349 of record JAFNAJ010000445.1, read on the forward strand.
TCACGAACGGCGAGCGCGGGTCATTCGGCACCGTGTTCTTGTTGACCGTGATGTGCGCGCGGCCGAGCGCGGCATCCGCGTCCTTGCCGGTGACGTTGCGCTCGATCAGGTCCACCAGGAACAGGTGGTTGTCCGTGCCGCCCGAAACGATCCTGTAGCCGCGCGCCATCAGCGCGGACGCCATCGCGCGGGCGTTCGCGACCACCTGCTGCTGGTAGACCTTGAAGTCGGGCTGCAGGGCCTCGAGGAACGCCACGGCCTTCGCGGCGATGACGTGCATCAGCGGCCCGCCTTGTGTACCGGGGAAGATGAGCGAGTTGAGCTTCTTCGTGATCTCCTCGTTGGCTCGGGCGAGGATCAATCCGCCACGCGGGCCACGCAGCGTCTTGTGCGTCGTGGTCGTCACGACGTCGGCGAACGGCACCGGGTTCGGGTACAGGCCGGCTGCAACGAGGCCTGCGACATGCGCCATGTCCACCAGGAAATACGCGCCCACGGCGTCGGAGATCTGCCGGAAGCGCGCCCAGTCGATGACACGCGAGTACGCCGAAAAGCCCGCGATGGTTGAAGATCTTGCCCGAGAAGTTGACCTTCGCCCCGTGCGTCAGGTGCCCGCCATGGTCGAGGCTCATGCCGAGCAGCGTGTCACCCGGTTTGATCAGCGCGAGGTACGCCGCAGCGTTGGCCTGCGACCCGGAATGGGGCTGCACGTTGGCGTAGTCGGCGCCGAACAGCTGCCTGGCGCGATCGATCGCGAGCTGCTCGGCGACATCGACATACTCACAGCCACCGTAGTAACGCTTGGCCGGGTAACCCTCGGCGTACTTGTTCGTGAGCACCGACCCCTGCGCTTCGAGCACTCGCGGGCTCGCGTAGTTCTCGGAGGCGATCAGCTCGATGTGGTCTTCCTGGCGGGTGCGCTCGTGGTCGAGCGCGGCCGCGAGTTCGGGGTCGAACCCGGCGATCTTCATGCTGGCGGGAAACATCGGTACTCCACGGTCGGGGACGCGCAATTGTAGCCGAAGGGGGCCTCCGGACGCGTCGGAGCGCACTCTCGGTCGGCGTTCGTGCGTCGGTGGCGGCGAGGCTGAGGATGCCGGGGAGAGGGTTCCGGGGACGCCGTCAACCCATCCTTGGGGGCTCCGGGCG
>JAFNAJ010000446.1 GCA_017860085.1 Acidobacteriota bacterium
GATTCGGCTCGAGCCCGGGAACATCCAGGCCCTCTTCAACCTCGAGAAGCTCCACGAGGACCAGCACCAGTGGAGCCAGGCCTACGAGGTGCGACAGCGACTGGCGGCGCTCGCCCCTGACGGCCAGCGGCGGCAGCACCAGACCATCCTCGCATTCCTCGAGAACGAGTTGGGACTCGAGGCGCTCAAGGCCGGCAATCCGGAGGAAGCGGCGCGCCGCTTCGGAGCCGCTATCGAGCTCGATGCCTCGGTGGCGCCGGCCTACCTCAACCTCGGCGACGTGACGCTCGGCAGCGAGGGAGCCGCCCGTGCCGTCGAGGTCTGGGAGCGGCTGCTCGACGTCGCGCCCGACCGGGCCTTCCTGGCGCTCGACCGCCTCGCCGGTGCCTATGTCTCGCTGGGGCAGCCGGATCGCTTCGAGGCCCTCTGCCGACGAATCATCTCGTCGTCGGCGCACGACTGGCGGGCGCGGCTGGCGCTGAGCCGCCACCTGTCGGCCCGCGGGGCCCTTCGCGAGGCGCTGGCCGTCGTGCTCGAGGCGCTGGCCATCAACCCGCACGCGATCACGCTCCACGAGGCGGCGTGGCGCATCCTCTCCGACCTCCACCTCGATGCCGCGCTCGTCGGCCGCTACGTCGAGGTGAGCCGCGACGCGGTCTTCTATCACGACCCGCACGTCTGCCTGCGCTGCCACTATCGCTCCACGGAGCTGTTGTGGCAGTGTCCGCACTGCCACGAGTGGAACTCCTTCGTCGAGGAGCGCCTCACGCCCGCACGCGAGGATCCCGACGCGCCCTCCCCCCGCATCACGTGACCCCGCGACGACTGCTCCGCGTGGCACTGACCGGGGGAATCGCGACCGGCAAGAGCTATGTGCTGGCGCGCATCGCCGCGCGGGGCGTCCCCACTGTCGACGCCGACGCCCTCGCTCGCGAGGCGGTCGCCCCAGGCGGACCGGCGCTCGGCGCCATCGTGGAGCGATTTGGTGCCGGGGTGCTGACCGCCGAGGGCAGCCTCGACCGCAAGGCGCTCGCGGCGCTCGTGTTTCGCGATGCCGGCGCCCGGGCGGATCTCGAGCGCATCGTCCATCCGGTCGTGCGGGCCGCGATGGACCAGTGGTTTGCCGGCATCGACGCGGCCACGCACCCGATGGCCGTGGCCGACATCCCGTTACTCTACGAGACCGGACGCGCGGACCAGTTCGACGTCGTCGTCGTCACCGCCTGCCCGCCGGACGAACAGGTTCGGCGCGTCGTGCAGCGCGACGGCGCGAGGGAAGACGAGGCTCGGCAGCGCCTCGCGGCCCAGTGGCCGATCGACGAGAAGGTCCGTCGCGCGGACTACGTCATCGACACGAGTCGGACGTTCGAGGATACCCACCGGCAGGTGGATGCCGTGCTGGAGGCGCTGCAGGCGCGGGCTGGTGAACGGCGGACCTGAGGGGTGAACGGCGGACCTGAAGGGGAACGGCGGACCTGAAGGTCCGCCCTACGGGCGTCCGGCGCGCGCTTCTGCCGCACGCAGCGTGTTCTTCATCAGCAACGCGATCGTGAGCGGGCCCACGCCACCGGGCACGGGCGTCAGCGCGCCGGCGACCTCGGCCACGGACGGGTGCACGTCACCGACCAGCACTGACCCTTTCCTGGCAAACTGCTCGAGCTTGGCCGAGCCTGGCGAGAACAGGCGCGCCGCCACCGCGGGATCGTCGACGCGGTTCATCCCCACATCCACCACCGTCGCCCCGGGCTTGACGAAATCCGTCGTGACGAAGCCGGCGCGTCCAATCGCCGCCACGAGGATGTCGGCCGAGGCGGCCACGCCGGCGAGGTCGCGCGTCTTCGAATGGCACAGCGTCACCGTCGCGTCGCGGTGCAGCAGCATCATGGCCATCGGCTTGCCGACGATGTCGCTGCGGCCGATGATCACGGCGCGCTGCCCGGCAATTGCAATTCCACTCCGATCGAGCAGCTCCACGATGCCAGCCGGCGTGCACGCCATCAGCACGGCACGCTTCTGCACGAGGCGGCCGACGTTGACGGGACTGAACCCATCGACGTCTTTCGCCGGGTCGATCGCGTCGAACACGACGCGCTCGGCCTCGTCTCCCAGGGCCGGTGGCAGGGGCGACTGCACCAGGATGCCGTCGTGCGTCTCGCTGCGGTTGAGACGGTCGACGACGGCCAGTACCTCGTCGAGACTCGAGCTGGCCGGCATCTGGTGGAGGTCGACCGCAAAGCCGACATCCATCCCCGACTTGACCTTGTTGCGCACGTAGACGTGCGACGCCGGGTCGTCGCCGACCAGAACGATGCCGAGGCCTGGCGGTCGACCGTGCCTGGCGCGATACGCCTCGACGCGAGGCCTGATCTCCTCGCGAATCTGGTTGGCGACGACGTTGCCGTCGAGCACTCGCGCGCTCATCGTCCGGCCCGGCCTGCCGTGGCTTCCTCGAATTGCTTGACGCGGTCGGGCGGTCCGAGCACCACCAGCTGATCGCCCGGACGCATGACCGTGTCCGGCGCTGGATTGAAGTCCATCTTCCCCTCGGCCCGGAGCACCCCGACGACCACGACACCAAAGCGCTGACGGAGGTTGGCGCCGCCGATGGTCTGGTCGGCCAGGGCGGCGTCGGGGTGAATCCGGACCTGCTCCATGGCCAGGTCGAGGTGGTCGGAACTCGTCGCCAGGTGCACGAAGTCGACGACCGCGGGTCGGAGCGCGGTCTGGGCCATCTGCAGGCCGCCAATCTGGTAGGGCGAGATCACGCGGTCGGCCCCGGCACGCTTGAGCTTGCGGAACGCGTCGTCGCTGCCCGCGCGGGCAATGATCAACAGGTCGGGGCGCAGGAGTCGAGCGCTCAACACCGTGTAGACGTTTTCCGCGTCGGTGCTGACCGCGGTG
>JAFNAJ010000447.1 GCA_017860085.1 Acidobacteriota bacterium
GGCCTCGTTTTCGCCGGGGTCTTCTGGGCGCGGGGGCGTCCGCCTTCGCCGTGGGCGGGAGATGATGTCCGGAGCCCCGGGCCTTCGGGCCCGACCTCCCCCGCCGAGGCCGCGATGCCGGACGTCACCCTCGCTGACGGCGTCGTCGACCTGGGGGACGTCCTGGTGATCCTCTCGGTGACGCCTCGGCCGCCCGTGGCGTTCGCAAGAACGCGCTTTCGCGTACGCGTCGAGTCGGGTGGCGCACCGCTGGCCCTCGAAGGCGGGCGGATCTCCTTCGAGATGGTGATGCCGATGGGGGATCACCGCTACACGCTCGTCCCCGGAGAGGACGGCTGGCAGGAGGCTGAGGTCGTTCTGCCCTTCTGCAAGAGTGGGAACGCGCGTTGGCACGCCATCGTCGAGGGGACCGTCGCCGGGCGGCCCAGGGTGGCCCGCTTCCGGCTGGACCTGACGCGGCCCGGATCCGCGCCTTCACCTTGATCCAGACGATCGACCTGCTCGGTTTCCTGACGCTCGGCCTCCTCGGCGGCTTCGGGCACTGCGTCGGGATGTGCTCGCCGTTCGTGCTCTTCGTGTCTCGCCGTCACGGCCCGCCTGGGTGGGGACGTCACGCGGCCTTCGCCGCCCAGCTCTGGTACACCGCGGGACGCGTCGCGACGTACGCCGCTCTCGGCGCCCTCGCTGGCGCTCTCGGCGGCGTCGTCGAGTTCGCCGGCGCGCTGCTCGGCTTCCAGCGCGCGGCCGCCGTCGTTGCGGGGGGCGTCCTCGTCGTCTGGGCGCTCGTCGCACTGTCCGACCTCGTTCCGCGCCTCGAGGTTGGGGGAAGCGGCTTCACACGAGTCGCCGGCTTTCTGAAGGAGCGCGTTCCAGGCCACCCGTTTGTCACCGGGCTCTTTCTCGGCCTGCTCCCCTGCGGCCTGCTCTACTCCGCCGTCATTGCGGCCGTCGCGCGCGGCGGCCCGCTCGAAGGCGCGGCGGCCCTTGCGCTCTTCGGCCTCGGGACGGCGCCGGCCCTCCTCGGCGTCTCCCTCGCCGACGCACTCCTCGCGCGCAATCGTGTGTTCGTGAACCGCCTCTCGCAGGTCTTCCTGCTCGTGATGGGAGCCTGGTTCCTCTCGACGGGGCTTGCGCCGTAGACCTGCACCTCGGATCGTCGCCCTCGATCACGGACGGAGGGTCGACGATGAAGATCGGTGGTGATCTCCAGCCGGGTGCACCCCGTCGTCGACGCGTTGACAGAGGCGCATGCGGGGCGCATCATTGACCGTAGATAACTGAGGTTCGCCGCACCGTGAGGGGCGTTCGTGCCAGTGAGAGCCACCTGCCCCCTTCTCGAGAGACGGAGGGACCATGGCGAAGCAGAACACGGGCAAGTCCAAGAACGCCGGCATCGCAAAGACAAAGGAGCTCAGCGAGAAGGACCTGGAGAAGGTCAGCGGGGGGACAATGAAGAAGAAGGTCGCCCCCATCAAGAGGGGGATCAGGGTTTACTAGGCGTGTGCTTTCGACGTGCCTCGGCCGTCGCGGGGGCACGCCTATTCAACGGGCTGGCCGGTCTGGCAGAGTTCCTTGAGAGCTGGCAAGCGGCATTCACTGCAGCTTGAGCAGAGTCTTGTACGTATCCACCCACAGCCCGCCGTCGAACGGCAGCACGTTGGAGAGCGGCCAGTTCGGCTCCTCGGTCGGCCGGGTGAACGACCAGAGCAGTTCGCGCGTGCCGAGGTCCAGCGCGTGCAGCGTGCCTGAGGTGGCGGCGGCTGGCCGGGCGGCTGGGCTGCCCTGGAAGTAGAGGACATTGCCCGCGACGCCCAGCGTCGGCACCTGGTCGCGGAAGCTGCCCGGCAGTTCCCACACCACGCGCCCGGTCGCCGGGTCCAGGGCGACGAGTGCCAGCGACGTCATCCCGACGAGCACGCCGCCGCCCTGCACGAGGCCGCGCACCGCGTAATCCCGCTCGAGGTCGGTGGTGCGCGTGATCATCTGGGTCCAGCGGCGGCGTCCGGTGGCGCGGTCGAGCCCGTAGGTCCTTCGCTCGCCGTCGAGCGTCACGAACACGCCGTCGTCGGTCACGACCACCGGGCTGTTGGCGCAAGATGACGTCTCGGTCCGGTGCCGCCACTTCTCCTGCCCGGTCTTTGCATCGATCGCCCAGACACGGTCACGCGCGCGCTCCCCCACCGTGGACAACGCCTCGAGGCCGCCCACGAGATACACGACGCCGTCGGCGACGACCGGGCGCGACCCGCACGCGACGTCCTCGCCCCCGAAGGAGAACGCCCACGCCTCGTTCCCGGTCTGCGCGTCATAGGCGCGGAGGTGGCCGTCTCGTGTCTGCACGAACAGGAGGCCGTCGGCAGCCGCGACTTCCGCTTCGCGTAGCACCTCCACCTCGACGTGCCACCGCTCCTTCCCGGTCGCGACTGCAAGCCCCATCAGCCGGCTCGGGTGCAGCGTTTTCAGCAGCACCACGGCCGTGTCGCCCTGAACGACGATGGGAGCGGATACCGAGACGCCGCCGCTTCCGTCCCCGCGCCAGGACCACCGCGGCTTCCCGGTGGTCGCGTCGAAGGCGAACACGCCGCCGCGGCCGGTCATGTTGCTGCCGATGATGGCGTCGCCCGCCAACGTGGCTGGCCCCCAGTCGCGAAATCCTGCCGTGATCGCGAGCTTGACCGTGGGCTCCGTCCGCAGCGGCGTGACCGCCGACTGGGATTGTGCCGGCGTGCCGATGGCCACGACGGCGCGCGGTCCCGCCATGGACTGCGCAATCAGCAGCGGTGTTCCCAGAAGGATGACACGTGCAACACGCCTGGCCCTGAGCACGGATGTGGCCGAGCCACGAGATTCGCGGCCCGCGGCACGAGTGCTTGTGTCCATCGAGATCAGGTGCGCTT
>JAFNAJ010000448.1 GCA_017860085.1 Acidobacteriota bacterium
CCGGTCGACACCGACCGGTACCAGGAGAGCCTGCGTGTCAGGATTGGCACGGGGCGCGAGACGTTGCGCCGCCTGATGATGAAGGCCCGCAACGAGTGCCCTCGGGTGGTGTTTCCCGACGGCACCCACGAGACGGTGCTGCGCGCGTGCAGCATGCTGGCCGACGAGGGCGTCGCGCGTCCGGTGCTGCTGGGCCACGAGGCCGACGTGCGCGCGGCCATCGAGCAGCTTGGCCTCGACTCCACAGGCGTCACCGTCGTCGACCCGTCGCGCAGCACGAGCCACGACCGCTACGTCGAAGAGTACTTCGAGATGCGGCGGCGACGGGGCGTGATGCGCACGACGGCGGATGAGCGGCTCCGGCGCCCCGACTACTTTGCCGCCATGATGCTGCACAGCGGCGACGTGGACATGATGGTGTCGGGCATCGCGTCGCACTACACCGACTCGCTGAGGGTCATCCTCGAAGTGGTCGGAACGGCCCCGGGCGTTCAGCGCATCTCGAGCCACTACATGGTGCTGCTGCACAACGACGTGTTCTTCCTGGCCGACTGCGCCGTCAACATCGACCCGGGGGCGGAGGTGCTCGCCGAGATCGCGCTGCTGACGGCGCGGCGCGTTCAGACGCTCGGCATCGAGCCGCGGGTGGCGCTGCTCTCGTTCTCGAACTTCGGCAGCGTGGACCATCCCTTTGCTGACAGGGTGCGGCAGGCGACGGCCATCGTGAAGTCGCGGGAACCAGACCTCGTGGTCGATGGCGAGATGCAGCTGGCCGCCGCCGTCAGCAACGAGATCCGCGCGCACTACTTCCCGTTCTCGACGCTGAAGGACCGCGCCAACGTCCTGGTGTTCCCGGACCTGCAGTCGGGCAACACCGCGATGCACGTGCTGCAGCACATGGGGGATGCGGTGGTCGTGGGGCCGGTGCTGATGGGCACGCGTCTTCCCGTCCACCTCATCCAGTACGGCAACTCGGCCGAGGACGTCGTCAACCTCACGGCCACGGGCATCGTCGAGGCGGCGGGGCTGAGGCAGGCGGCCGGATCGCCGCCGGGGTGGGCGTCGAGCTCGACATAGAATAGGCGGGCCGGAGACCTCGCGCGTGACGATGCCAGACCCTGCCGATCGGCCGAATCTCGAAACGCTGTCGAGTCCCTCGACGGCCAAGACGTTCCTGCGCCGGTGGCTGCCCGCCACGCTGGATCGATGGAGTCGCCGTGGCATCATCGCGACGTTCGCCACGGCTTTCACGCTGCCGTATTTTCGCCTCCTGAACGAGGTGCGCGTGGAAGGTGACGAATTGCTCGCCGACCTGCCGCGTCGCAACGTCATCTTCCTGTCGAACCATCAGACCTACTTCCTCGAGGCCATTGCTTTCTTCGACCTCGTCTACACGCGTCACCGGTTCCCGCTCGAAGACCCGATGCTCCGCTTCTCGGCCGCCGAGGAGACGATGAAGCTGAACCCGCTGACGATGCTGATGCGGCGAGCGGGCGGGGTGACGTTGCAGCGACGGTATCGAGATGCCGGGCGCGCCGTGGAACGTCCCCCGGATCTCGAGGGTATCGCGCGCATCGTCGAGGCGATCCGCACGGGGTGGCTGTTGCACTTCCCGACGGGGACCACGAAACACCTGGCGCCGATTCGGCCGGGCGTCGCGCGCATTCTCCACGACACGAAGCCCATCGCCGTTCCGGTGCGCATCGACGGCTTCCGGCGCCTGCTTCTGCTGCGGCAGCTGCCGGGCCGGTTCTTCAGGCGTTGCAGAATCCGCGTGCGGCCACCTCTCGACCTGCAGGCATTCTACGAGGCACCCTTCAGCCAGGCCTCGGCCGAGGATGTCTTGCGCCGCATCCACGATGCGCTGAAGCCAGGCGAGGGCGGCGACTGAGGAGCGGCGGGGCGCATCTCGGGTGACACCATGCGTGCGATGCTGCTGGACGAGCCGGGCACGCCCCTGCGGCTGGCGGAAGTCGCGACGCCTGAGCCCGCAGCCGGAGAGATCCTGATCAAGGTCGAGGCGTGCGGCGTGTGTCGCACCGATTTGCACGTCCGGGACGGTGACCTGACCGGCGCGGCGCGTCCGGCGGTGCTCGGCCACGAGATCGTCGGGACGGTGGCCAGGGCCGGTCCAGAGGCCAGCCGGTTCACTCGAGGCACCCGCGTCGGGGTTCCCTGGCTGGCACGCACGTGTGACCGGTGCGGCTTCTGCCGCTCGGGGCGTGAGAACCTGTGCGCCGAGGCGCGCTTCACCGGCTACCAGGTCTGGGGCGGATTCGCCGAGTACTGCGTGGCCGACGAGCGCTATGCAGTCGAGATCGCGCCGAACACAGACGCCGCCAGCGCGGCGCCGCTGCTGTGTGCCGGCCTCATCGGCTACCGTGCCCTCCGCAAGGCGGGCAAAGCCCACCGCCTCGGACTCTACGGCTTTGGCGCGGCGGCGCACATCGTCGCGCAGCTGGCCCGCCACGAGGGACGTCGGCTCTTCGCCTTCACCCGCCCGGGCGACGTCAGTGGCCAGGAGTTTGCGCGGAGCCTCGGGGCCGAGTGGGCGGGCGACTCGACGATCGCGCCTCCGGAGTTGCTCGATGCCGCCATCATCTTCGCCCCGGTCGGCCCGCTCGTGCCCGCTGCGCTGACGGCGGTGGCACCGGGCGGCACGGTGGTGTGCGCGGGCATCCACATGACCGACATCCCCGCGTTTCCCTACGCGTTGCTGTGGGGCGAGCGCGTGGTGTGCTCGGTGGCCAACCTCACAAGGCGCGACGGCGAGGAGTTCTTCGCCCTGCTGGCGCACGTGCGCGTGCGGACGAGCGTGCGGCGCTTCGCGCTCGAGGACGCCGAGGAGGCGCTTCGGCAGCTTCGGGAGGGCGAGCTTCAAGGCGCGGCAGTCCT
>JAFNAJ010000068.1 GCA_017860085.1 Acidobacteriota bacterium
TTCCGGGTCACGACCAGCATCATGACCGCCTCGCGCTCATCGGACGTGGTCCGCACGATGACGTGGCGAAGAATGCCGTCGAGCCGCGGCCCCGCCGCCGGGACGCTGGCGTGCCGCAGGTGGTCGCGAAGCGCAAACGCGAGCCGATTGGCGCGCTCGGCGTGCACGGGGCACTCGTCCACGGACACGAGCGCCCTCGAGCCGCGCGCGTAGTGACCCATCACCACCCCTCGAGGGCCGCGACGTGACGCGGTGACTCGATCAGGTTCGAACGCGAACGCGGCCTTGTGGCGGAAGCGCCAGGGCATCCCGTCGGCACCGACGGGCATACCGATCACGGGACGCACGCGCGGTGCGTCCGGCCCGCATGTCGTTCGCAGGAGGCCGTCGAGGCGGAGACGCTTGCGGGTCAACTGTTCAGGATAGGGTGCATCCTGCCAGTCGCACCCTCCGCACGTGCCGAAGTGACGGCAGATCACTGCATCACGCCGCGTGCGAACGCCAAGTGGCGGGGCCTATGATCCGCCCTTCCCGTAGACGTCGTCTCGCTTGTGAAACCCGTCGGCGATCAGGACGCCGTCGAGGTTGTCCTTATCGATCGCAATTGGATCGAACATCATCGTGGGGACGTCCTTCAGCCCGTTCGGGGTGACGCTGCTCGTGTCGACCTTCTCGCCCTTGGCCAGCATCACCGCCGACCGGGCGGCCAGGCGGGTCAGCGTGCGCAGCGACTTGTAGACCGTCATCGACTGCGTGCCTGCAACGATGCGACGCACCGCGTCGAGCTCCGCGTCCTGGCCGGAGACCAGTACCTTGCCTGCCAGCCCCTTCTGCTCGAGCACGCCGATGGCGGCGCCAGCCGTCACGTCGTTCGAGGCCACGATGGCCGTGATGTTGTTCTTCGCCTTGGCGAGGGCGTCCTCGGTGAGCTTGGCGGCAGCCTCGGCGCGCCAGTCCTCGGCCCAGCCGTCGCCGATGATGCGGATGGCGCGCTCCTTGACGGCGGGCTCGAGGACCTTCATCTGGCCCTCGCGCAGTCGCTTCGCGTTGTCGTCGGTTTCAGACCCGCCGATCAACAGGTAGTTGCCCTTGGGCGCCCGGCTGAGCAGGTACTCGGCCTGCATCTCCCCGATGCGCGTGGCGTTGAAGCCGATGAAGAGATCGACGTCGGCGTTGCGGATCAAGCGGTCGTAGCTCACCACAGGCACCTTCCGTGCCTTCGCCTTTTCGACGATTGCCGTCGCCTTGTCCGCGTCGTGCGGCACGATGACGAGCACGTTGACGCCGGCTGCAAGCAACTTCTCGGCTTGCTGATTCTGGCGCTCCTGGTCGCCCTCGGCCACCTCGACGAGCGTCTCGGCGCCCATGCCCGTGGTCACCTCGACGAAGCCGTCCCTGTCGCGTTCCCACCGCTCGTGCACGTCGTCGAGCAGGAGGCCGACCTTGATCGCGGGTGCCGTGCGAGCCGCCTGTTGCGGTCCCTCCTTCGAAGAACCGCCGCCGCACGCGACGAGAGCCACGCCGGCCACGACGACGATGAGCAACAGCTGGAGCGTTCGGCGCATCGGTTCCTTCCTTTCCGCAGCAACCTCACCGCATTCTACTCCCGGTGCGCGGTCGCGATGGACCCAAGTTGGACGGCGCCGGTCGTTTGTCGACATAATTGCGACTCCTCACAGCGCCGGCGGTGGGCGCGGTTGCAGGGTGCCCGCCTCGCGCCGCAGCTGGCGCCCAGCGGGGAACCGGGCGCGTGTGGTGACCGTCTACCCGGTACTGGCGTTGTCCCCCCGGCGCTTAGTCCTTCATCCGATCCGGAGCTGAATCATGACCAAGAGAGTGCTGCTGGCATTGCTGCTGGCGACGACCGGCGCGGTCCTTCTCGCAGACGAGGGCATGTGGCGGGTGGACCAGGTCCCCTTCAGGGAGATCGAGCAGAAGTACGGGGTGCGGCTGACGGCGGCCGACCTCGAACGCGTGCAGTCGGCCGTCGTTCGCATCTCGAGCGGAGGCACGGGCACGTTCGCGTCGTCGAACGGCCTCATTCTGACCAACCACCACGTGGCGCTCGATTGCATTCGAACGTCCACGCTCGCCGAGCAAGGCCAAGGCAAGGCCGACAACCTCATCGAGCAGGGCTTCACGGCCGCCACGCTGGCCGACGAGTTGTCGTGCAAGCGGTTCCGCGTCCAGGTGGAGCGGAGCGCCCGCGACGTGACGGTCGAGATCAATGCCGGTGTGAAGCCCGGCATGAGCGTCGCCGACGTCCAGCGGGCCCGGCAGATGGCGCGGTCCGACCTCGAGCGCGCCTGCCAGCAGGAGAAAGGGCCCAACTTCACCTGCCAGGTCAACGACTTCAACAGCGGCGCCCAATCGCTGCTGATGGTCTACGAAGAGTGGAAGGACATTCGCCTCGTCTACGCCCCGGAGAAGCAGTTGGGGTACTTCGGCGGCGACGAGATGAACTTCCGCTTTCCGCGCTACGTGTCCGACATCTCGATTCTGCGCGCCTACGTTGGGACGGATGGGTCACACGGCGAATACGATTCGGCACACGTGCCGTATCGCCCGTCGCACTACCTGCCGGTGACCCTCGATGGCGTCAAGGACGGCGATTTTGCGCTGGTAGCCGGCCATCCGGGCGCCACCTATCGGTACCGCGAGAGCTACTCGGCCGCGTACAACGTCGAAAAGGGCATTCCGGAACAGATTGCCGACCTGAAGGCCAACCTCGATCTGCTGCGGAAGTACGCTTCGATGAAGCCCGAGTACCAGGTGATTCTCCAGAGCCAGATCTTCGGCTTCGCCAACAGCCTCAAGTACTCGGAAGACCTGCTCGCGGCGCTGAAGGCCACCAACGTGGTGGAGGGACGCCGGCAGCGTGAGCGGGAGTTCACCGAGTTTCTCGCGAAGAACCCGGCGCAGGCCGCTACGTACGGAGGCGCGCTCGAGGCGCAGCGGGTCGTGTACGCCAACGACGTCGCCACGAATGCCGCCCTCGACAACGCGCTGGGGTGGCTGCAGCGAGCCTCGACGGTGGGTTACGCGGTGGGGCTCTACGAGTTCTCCCTCGAGCGTGCGAAGTCGTCGGACCGCGATCGCGAGCCGCAGTTCCAGGAGCGCCGCTGGCCAGATGTCCGCCAGGCGCTGCTCGACGACGAGCCGAGGATTGCCGACCTCGAGGTGGACATCCTGACGAAGGGGTTCGAGAAGGCGCTCGCGCTGCCTGCCGACCAGCGCATCCCGGCGGTGACCAGGCTGGCCGAGCGTCTCGGGGCGAACACGACGCCTCGCGCGATGGCCGAGACCGTCATCAAGGGCTCGTCGCTGGCGTCGGTCGACGCCAGGAAGGCGCTCATCGACGCGTCACCGGACGCGCTCGCGGCATCGACCGACCCGGCCGCGATGTTTGCACGCGACCTCCTGCCGTCGCTCAAGGACCAGCGGCAGCGGGTGCGGGTGCTCAACGAGAAGCTGCTGCAGAACCGCTCCCTGTTCGTCAAGGGGCTGTCGGAGTGGAAGGGGAAGGGGCTTTACCCGGACGCCAACTTCACCTTGCGCGTCACCTACGGCAGGGCGGCCGGCTACACCGACACCAAGGGTACGGCCGTCCCCTTCACGACACGATTCGGCGACATGTTCACGCTGGCCCAGTCGCGCGGGAACAGCGGCGAGTTCGCCCTGCCGGGCAAGCTCGAGGCGTGGCGTCGATCGCTCGACGACGCGGCGTTCCGCCAGCGCTATGCGCAGCTGCCGGTCGACTTCGTGACCACCAACGACATCACCGGGGGCAACTCCGGGAGCGCGACCCTGAACCGCAACCTCCAGATCGTCGGCCTGATCTTCGACGGGAACGAGGAAGCGATGGCCGGCGACTGGGTCTACTCCGACACGCGTGGGCGCGCGCTCAGCACCGACATCCGCTTTGCGCTCACCGTGGCCAGAGAGGTGCACGGTGCCGGGCGGATCGTCGAGGAACTCCTGAACCCGGGGGCGAGCCTCGGCGCGCGGTAGCTCATGGTCTGGTGCGCCGGCACCGGCCGGGCCTATACCCGGTACGTGTCGGCGCGCCAGTTCTTGATCTCGCGCTTGATGGCGTCTTCCGTCAGACCCTGCTCGGCGGCTCGCTTGGCGAGCGCCACGAACTCCTCGTCGGGCGCAAACCGCAGGCCGATGATCTGGCGAATGGTGACGCGCGGGTCCAGCAGCGTGCCGGTGAGCACGTAGTGACGCAGCTGTTCCTCGGCCCTGATCGCGCGATCCTGGGCCTTGAGCGCGAAGACCCGCGCGAAGAAGAACAGCATGATCGTGCAGAAGGTGAGCACCACGATCAGCGAGGCGCTGTAGAGGCGCTGGTGATCTCCCAGCGACTGGTAGAGATTGACGCACGATCCGATGAAGGTCAGCACGAGCAACCCGAACAGCACGACGTGAAAGAGCGGCACGTACTGGCGATGCGAGGCGTAACTCTGCGCAGTGGTGTTGGCCATGTGGTGTGTCCTGTCGAGAAGGGCTGCGGCGGATTATATGGGAAACGGCGGGCGACGGCCGCGGAGGCGCCTCTGGGAGGTGTGCCGCGGCGGTTCGCGGGGCAGGCCCGTCGTGCACGGAGCGCCGGCCTCGTGGTAGAACGTTGGGGCCACGATGGACCCCGAGCGCCGAGATTGGCTGATGCGCATTTGCATGGTGAGCCCCCACCTGCCGCCGGAGCGAGGCCCGAGCGCGTCGCTGCCGGCCATGCTGGGGTCCGAGCTCCGCGGTTCTGACGTTGAGTCGGACTACGTCGCCTACCTCCCGGACACGCCGTTTGGTCCGGCGCCGGTGCCCGGCACGTGGCGCGTGCCCCACCAGGGCAGGTCGTCCTTCGCCCGCTCCCGGGCTGGCGCATGGGTTGCCGCGCTTCGGGTCGCCCGCATGGCTCGCGTTCCGATTGCGCGAGCAGACCTCGTGCACCTGCACAGCAGCGGCCTCGTGATCGAGGTGGCCGCCGCCCTCGCCAAGCGCTACGGCAAGCCCTGGATCGTCACGCTGTACGACACCGACCTTCGGCACTTCGAGCCGCGCAGGGGCCGGCGCTACACGCGCCTCGTCCGTGGTGCCGCCTGTCGCGCCTTCTACAGCGCCGCCCTGCGAGATCGAGCCGAGGCGCTTGGCCTGGCCGAGCCCCCCCTGGTGGTGACGCGCGCGCCCGCACCGCGGGCGTTTCAGCGGCCGCAGGCGGCCGAACGCAGCCACCTGCGCCGCGCGCTGGGTGTCGAAGGGCCGTTGCTGCTGACCATCAAGCGCATGCGTCCAGTGGCCGGGCACGAGGTGCTCCTGACGGCGATGCCGCAGGTGGTCGCGCGGCACCCCGACGTGTGCCTCGTTCTCGCGGGCGACGGCGAGATGCGTCCATCGCTCGAGGGTCTGGCCGCAAAGCTCCGCATTGCGGATCGCGTGCGTTTCATCGGGGCGCTCGACGAGGGACACGCGGCGCGGTGGTCTGCCGCGGCCGACCTGTGCGTGCTGCCGTCCCACGTCGAGTCGTGGCCGACCCAGGCGATCGAGGCGCTGACGCTGGGCACGCCAGTCGTCACGACAGACACCGCCGGCGGGACGGAAGTCCACGACTGTTTTCCGGGTGATGTCGGGCTCGTCGCCCGGGGAGATGCCAACGCGCTCGCCACGGCGATCCTGCGATGGCTGGGAGAGCCCAGGCGCACCAGCGAAGCGACGCGGCAGCGGCTCGAGCAGGAGTTCACGCCTCACGCCCTGGCACGCGCCTACCTCGACGTCTATCGACAGGCACTTGGGGACTCCTCGTCGCCGGTGAGCCACGCGAGCCACCGACGCCGCGGCTGACGAGCGTGCCTTTCGAGGCCCATGCCCGTCGACGCGCCCGAGCTGGTCGTGCCTGTGCGCGGGGCGTTGGCGCATGCGGGGCCCTGGTCGGAGGCGTGATCGCCGCAGCTGCGACGGTCGCTCACGTTGCGTGTGATCGCGGCCCGCGGGTCCACGAGATCGCCGGCCCAACGATGGGCGCGCGCTACGTGGTGACGATTGCCGAGGAATTGGACGAGCCTGCCAGGCAACGTGCCCGTCAGGCGATCGAGGCCGAGCTCGCCCTGGTCGACCGGCTCATGTCGACGTGGCGAGACGACTCGGAACTGTCACGCTTCAACCGCAGCGAGGCTGGTGTGGCGTTCGGCGCCTCACCAGAAACCATCGACGTGTTGGCGACCGCGGCGCGCATCAGCGAGTGGTCGGGAGGCGCCTTTGACGTCACCGTCGGCCCCCTGGTGCGCGCGTGGGGGTTTGGCGCCGACGCGCGCGTGCGGGCCGTTCCGCGCGACGTGGAGATCGCGAGCGTTCGTGCGTTGACCAGCTACCGCCACCTGGCGCTCGACGTTCCGCGACGGACCGTGACGAAGGCGCGAGCGGGGGTCTCGTGCGATCTCTCGTCGATCGCGCCGGGCTATGCCGCCGATCGAGTCGTGGCAGCCCTCGGTGCCCTGGGTCACCGGCACGTGCTCGTGGACATCGGAGGAGAGATCAAGGCCGTGGGACGCCGGCCCGATGGGGCGCCATGGCGCGTCGGGGTCGCGTGGCCCGGGGCGGGTGACGGGCCCCAGGCGCCAGCCTCCGCACATCTGGCCGCCGTCGCGCTCGACGGGCTCGCGATGGCAACATCGGGCGACTACCGGGACTTCTTCGTGGATACGCTGGGCCGGCGCCGCTCTCACGTGCTGGACCCGCGCACGGGTTGGCCCGTCGCGCACGCTCTGGCCTCGGTCAGCGTCGTCCGGCCGAGCGCGGCTGAGGCCGATGCGCTCGCGACGGCGTTGATGGTGCTCGGGCCCGAGGAAGGTGGGCACCTGGCCGAGCGCGCGCAGCTTGCGGCGTACTTCGTCCTGCGGCGGCAGGACGGTACCTTCGAGACCAGGCAAACGCCGCCGTTTGCCGCGCTTCGCGTGGAGTGATCACCGTGAGCCTGATCGACTGGCGCGAGTTGAGCCGACGACTGGGCCTTCCGTTCCTCGCGTTCGTGCTGCTGAGCTGGGCCGGCGCGTGGTACGTGGGGGCCGGGCGCCCCGAGCCCGATCTCTACCCGTTCCTGAAGCGGTCGTGGCCTGGTGCGAAATTCGAGCCCACGGCTGGGGGCGGGTTCACCGTGCGGCGTGCCGGCGAGATTGTCGGCTACGCCGCGCACGGCACAGCCGCGGGCTACAGCGGTCCCATCACGATGGCCGTGGGCACGACGCCCGATGGGCGCGTGCGGAGCCTGGCGATTCTCGAGTACCGCGACACGCTCGACCTGCTGCCACGATCGCGCGGATTGCTCAAGTCACTGCTCGGCAAGACGCACGACGAGCCCTTTCACGTGGGCACCGACGTCGACGCGGTCTCGGGTGCCACGTTCTCATCGCGCGCCATTGCCTTGGCCTCGCTGGATGCCGCACGCACGATTGCCGAGCGTGGCCTGCCGCAGACCGCCGCCAGGGCGCGGGTCGAGTTCGGGGCGCCCGAGATTGCCCTGATCGCGCTGCTCGTGGCCGGAGCCGTCGGGCGAAACCGGCCACACCTCGACGTGCGGGTGAGGAGGGCTCTCCGCATCGGCACGCTGCTCACCAGCCTGGTGACGATCGGGTTCCTGTTCAACCGCCCGTGGGTGATTGCCTTTCCGACCCGCCTGCTCGCGGGCGACTGGCCGTCGTGGCAGACCCACCTCTACTGGTACATCCTGTTTGCAGGCATTCTCCTTGCCTTCACCCGCACCGGCAAGAACGCCTACTGTCCGTGGATCTGTCCGTTCGGTGCGGCACAGGACGTGGTTGGTCTGGTCGGCGGGGCCCGAAAGCGCCGCATGCCGTCGCCCCTGCTCTTCACGTGGGTGAAGCGCGTGCTGCTGTGGCTGGCGGTGCTGCTGGGGTTGCTCTATCGGAGTCCCGGCGCGGCGAGCTACGAGGTGTTTGCGGCCTTCTTCCGCCTGACGGGGAGCGGGTTTCAGTTCGCGATCCTCGTCTTCACCGTTGGGGCCGGCATCTTCGTCAGCCGCCCGTTCTGCCACTGGGTGTGCCCAGTCGACACCACCGAGCAGATCGCGCGAGCCTTCCGGGTCCGCGTCGCGAGGCTCCTCGGACTTCAGGCTGCCAAGCCCACTGCGCGACGACCCATCCGGCTGGCGGCGGTTCCCGAACGCCCCCCTGTCGATCCCCTCCGGAGACTCCGCAACGGCCTGCTGACGGTCCTCGGCCTGATCTGCGCCGTGCTCGTGGTTGCGCACCTGGCCACGCGCTTCGCGGCCCAGTCGCAGGGCGCGCAAGAGAACCTGATGGGTGACAGTTTCGTGGTGATCGACACGGGGCGTTGACCGGTCGCGGTGGCACGAGGTTCTCGAAGCCTCGCGCTTGCCAGCGCCTGGGTCCGGGTGGATGATAGGGGCGAGAGTCGCGGCGGAGGTGATGCGATGCTGAACACGAAGCCCGCCAAAGAGATCATCGTGAAGATGCCGAACGAGATCGGGGCGCTCGACCGGATGGCGAAGACCATCTCCGACAAGGGCGTCAACGTCCTTGCCATCAGCGCGTGGGTCGAGGGGGCCCAGGCCGTGATCCGTCTCGTCACGGTCGACAACCTGCGCGTGCTCGATGCGCTGCGCGCGCACAACTACGAGGTGCGCGAGGCCGACGTGCTCGTGACGGAAGTGCCGCACAAGCCGGGCATGCTCCACCACGTGGCGGAGCGGCTGGCGATCGGCGGCATCGACATTCACCACCTCTACGTGACGGCGCCCATCACCCAGGAGCGCGGCCTCGTCGTGTTCGCCTCGGCGAACAACGATCGCGCGATGGTGCTGCTGAACACCCCTGGCGGGGCCTGATCCCATTCAACGCTGAGCGCCCCGAGCGCCGGAGGGGACGCTCCGAGTGGACACGTGCCGCCGCAGTGTCAGCCGTCCGAGTACATCGCGTCGATCAACCGTCGGTACTTCTCGGCCGCGGCCTTCCGGCGGACCTTCATGGTCGGGGTGATCTCTCCGCCCTCGACGGTCAGCGGTT
The DNA here is from genome assembly GCA_017860085.1 of Acidobacteriota bacterium. Taxonomy (GTDB): domain Bacteria; phylum Acidobacteriota; class Vicinamibacteria; order Vicinamibacterales; family JAFNAJ01; genus JAFNAJ01. The sequence continues at coordinate 9,036 of JAFNAJ010000068.1, forward strand.
CGGGGAGGAGCGCGAAGCGGACGATGCGTTCGAAGGGCGCGAGGTCTCCGGACCGCTCATCGAGGCGTCGGCGATAGAAGTCGACAACCCGCGAGTTCGCGACCAGGTCCGCCCTCTCCGACCACCGAATCCCCTCGTCGCGCGCCCACCGCTCGAGCGCATCGAATGAGGGGACGATCAGGGCGCTCACGAACTTGCGCCCCTCGCCGACGACGGCGATCTGCTCGACGTAGGGGTCGGCGCCCATGGTCGACTCGATCCATTGCGGCGCGACGTACTTCCCCCCGGATGTCTTGAACAGGTCCTTGATTCGTTCGGTGATCCGAAGG
>JAFNAJ010000449.1 GCA_017860085.1 Acidobacteriota bacterium
GGTCGTCGAATACCTGCAGCCGCTGCTCGTCACGTGCGCGAACATCCTCGAGGCGCTCAAGGCCGATGCCGAGCGGCGGCGCGTGGAGGCCGAGCTCAAGGAGAGCGAAGAGCGGTACCGGGACCTTTTCGAGAACGCCAGCGACCTCATCCACTCGGTGCGTCCCGACGGGAGCTTCGCGTACGTCAACGCAGCGTGGCTGCGGGCGCTTGGATACGGCGAGCGCGACGTCGACGGCCTCAGGATCTGGGACGTCGTCGACCCGGCCTTCCACGGTCGCTACCGTGAGCTGTTCACCGCCAGTGAGGCGGCGCCGGCGGTGCTTCGCGACGTCGTGTTCGTCACGCGGGAGGGCCAGCGCATCGACGCCGAAGGCACCGAGACCTGCCGCTTCGTGGACGGCGTGCCGGCCGTGACCCGCGCCATCTTCCGCGACGTCACCAGGCAGCGGCAGGCCGAAGAGGCCCTGCGGCACGCCAAGGAACAGGCCGAGTCGGCGGCACGAGCCAAGAGCGAGTTCCTTGCGAACATGAGCCACGAGATCCGCACCCCGATGAATGCGGTCATCGGGATGACGAGCCTGCTGCTCGATACGCCGCTCGCGCCCGAGCAGCGCGACTTCGTCGAAACCGTGCGCTCGGCCAGCGACAACCTGCTGACGATCATCAACGAGATCCTCGACTACTCGAAGATCGAGTCGGGCCGGCTCGAGCTCGAGCACCAGCCCTTCGATGTTCGGGAGTGCGTCGAGCAGGCACTCGACCTGGTGGCCGGAGTGGCCTCGACGAAGGGACTCGAGCTCGTCTACACGATCCACGGGGACGTGCCCACGACCCTCGTGGGCGACATCACGCGCGTCCGCCAGATCCTGGCGAACCTGCTGAGCAACGCCGTGAAGTTCACCGAGCGCGGCGAGGTGGAGATCGGCGTCGACGGCGGGCGGCACGACGACGTCTTCGAGTTGCACGTGCTGGTGCGCGACACCGGCATCGGCATTCCGGCCGAGCGCCTCGACCGGCTCTTCCGGTCGTTCAGCCAGGTCGATGCCTCCACCACGCGGCAGTACGGCGGCACGGGCCTCGGCCTCGCGATCAGCAAGCGGCTCGCCGAGTTGATGGGTGGGCGCATGTGGGTCGAGAGCACGCCCGGCGTCGGTTCGACGTTCCACTTCACCGTCGCCGCGCGTCCCGGCACCGCAGACACCCGGGTCTACGTGCCGGGCCTTCGTCCCGAGTTGAGCGGCTGCCGGCTTCTGGTGGTCGACGACAACGCGACCAACCGGAGAATGCTGGCGCGTCGCGGCGAGCTCTGGGGCATGGACGTCCGCACGGCGGCCAGCGGACCCGAGGCGATTGATCTGCTCGAGCACGCGTCGTTCGACGTCGCCCTGCTCGACATGCTCATGCCGGGCATGGACGGGCTCGCGCTTGCCGAGCGCATCCGGGGGGACGCCCGCTGGCAGGCGCTGCCGATCGTGATCCTCACCTCGCTCGGCCGCCGCGACCAGGATGCGAGACCCGACCTGGGGATCGCCGCGGTGCTGACCAAGCCAGTGAAGACGGCCCAGTTGCGTGACACGCTGCTCGGCATCCTGCTCGGCCGCCGACGACGCACGGCCGAAGCCCCGACGCGCTGGCACATCGACAGCACGCTCGGCGAGCGGCACCCGTTGCGGATCCTGCTGGCCGAAGACAACACGGTGAACCAGCGCGTGGCGCTCAAGATGCTCGACCGCATGGGCTATCGGGCCGACGTGGCGAGCAACGGCGTCGAGGTCCTCGCTGCCCTGGGTCGGCAGTCCTACGATCTCGTCCTGCTCGACGTCCAGATGCCCGAGATGGATGGGTTCGAGACGGCCCGGCGCATCGTGGACGGGTGGGCGGCCGAGGTGCGGCCGCGGATGGTCGGCATGACCGCCCTGGCGATGCAGGGCGACCGCCAACGGTGCCTGGACGCCGGGATGGACGACTACGTCTCGAAGCCGGTGCGCCCGGAGGAACTGCAGAAAGCCCTCGAGCGTTGCCAGCTGGCGTCTCGCTCCGGCCGCCCGGCGAGAGCCCAGGAGGCCGAGCCGCCGGCGCTCGACGACGAGGCGCTCGCCAACCTGCGGTTGCTGCAGTCGCCGGGCGAACCCGACTTCGTCACCGAGCTCATCGACCAGTTCTGTGCCGACATCCCGGAGCGCTTTGCCGACCTCGAGCGTGCCGTGCACGCCGGCGACGCTCACGCCGTCGACCTGATCGCCCACACGCTCAAGTCGAGCGCGGCCAATCTCGGCCTGATGCGGCTGTCGCACGGGTGCGCCGCCCTCGAGTATCGCGCACGCGAGGGGACCCTCGACGGGACGCTCGAGGCCGTCGACGACCTGCGGCGGGAGTTCGATCGCGTCAAGCCCGCGCTGCTCGTGCAGCGTCAGCCAGCCGACGGCCGGGCCGCCGAAGTCGCCTGACGAGCGACACCTTCTGGCTCTGACGTCGGGCACCGCCCGTCGAGAAACGAATCCAGCGTCGCCTCGAGCGCGTCGGCGTCCTGCTCGCCCTTGGCGATTGCCACGTCGACGCCCTCGGGCCGCGTGTAGTCCCAGCGGCCGACCGGCAGCACCTCGCCTGGCGCGAGATACAGGCGCGTTCCCTGGCGGCCGACGAGGGCCGGCGGCGCGGGGCGCGTGAGCAGCACGATGACCTTCTCGATGCCAGGCCACGACTCAGCGACGAATGCGGGCGCGTTGTCGACGAGGCCGCCGTCGAGCAGCGCCTGGCCTCGATACGAGCCCACCGGCGTGAAGGGCGGCGTGGCCGACGACGCCAGCACGAGATCGGCAAGATCGTCAGGCGTCTGGCAGTCGCGTGCGTCGAAGCACGCGGGTCTGAACCCGAGCGCGCGGCCCCA
>JAFNAJ010000450.1 GCA_017860085.1 Acidobacteriota bacterium
ATGTTCTCGCCCTCGAGTTGCCGGCGCCCGTTGAGGAAGGTCAACTCGATCAGGAACGCGACGGCGTGCACGACGCCGCCAAGACGGCGCACCAGGTCGACCGTGGCCTTCGCCGTTCCGCCGGTCGCCAGCAGGTCGTCCACGATCAGCACGCGCTGGCCGGGCGCCACGGCGTCGCGATGCATCTCGAGGCTGTCGGTGCCGTACTCGAGCTCGTAGGTGACGCGCTCGGTGGCGGCGGGCAGCTTCCCCACCTTGCGGACCGGGACGAACCCCGTGCCCAGGCGATCGGCGACGGCCGCACCGAGGATGAACCCCCGGCTCTCGACCGCGACGACCATGTCGATGCCGGCGTCGCGAAACGGGGCCGCCACCGCGTCAACGGCCTGGCGGAAGCCGGCCCTGTCCTTCAACAGCGTCGTGATGTCATAGAAGAGGATGCCCGGCTTGGGAAAGTCGGGCACCTCGCGAATGAGGGCTTTCAGTGAGTTCATACGCCTACAGCCTGCCTACCGCCTACCGCCCACTGGCGACCGGCCGGGGCACCGGAATCGGCGGTCATCCGGTGACCATGAACCCCGTCGTCCGGCCGGTCGGCGTCAGTTCCGTCGTCTCGACGTCGCGTACGCGTGCACCCGGCGGGCCCTGGCGCACGGCGATGTCGAAGCGCCCCACGCTCTCAGCGTCGCCCTCGACCATTGTTTCCACGCTGCCGTCGCGCAGATTGCGCACGTAGCCCGAGAGCCCCTCGCGCAGGGCGATGCGCTCGACGTAGTAGCGGAACCCCACGCCCTGCACCCGGCCCGAAATGCGGAAGTGTCGCGCGACCAGCATGGGCAGCCGTCGAACCGCGCGATTATAGCCGACGTCGTCGGCGCCTCAGACGCTTCGCTCGCCGGCCGCGCTCGGGGACCGACCCCGAAGCCAGCGGGGCGCGAGAATCAGCGCGGCACCGTAGGCCGCCAGCGTGATGACCAACAGTGAGGGCCGAAGCGTGCGGAGGTCCTGCAGCACCTTGATGCCGCCGAGCAGCAGCACCGGGTAGACGAGCCAGCCGGCCTCGACCACGCGCAGCCTCGACGCGAGCAGTGCGAGGATCAGAGCCGTCGCTGCCACGACCACCGTGCGGACGAGCGCCAACTCGGCCGTGGCGACCTCGCGGTTGAAGGCGCCTGAGAGGCCCAGCTTCGCGACATGGACGACCGCGCCACCGGCGCACCAGAGGAAGAGCGCGAGGATCAGCAACCGGGCGGGCCTTGCCCACTGCACCACTGCCCCGCCGCGTCCGGAGACGGCCCAGAGGACGGCGACGGTCAGGCACGCCATCGACGCGAGCCCGCTTGGCCCGGGCAACCGCAACGCCGCGACGTCGCTGCCGAGCAGTGACCGTGCCGCGTCGCCAAACAAACCGGACGCGACACTGGCCACCAGCAGGTAGACGGCGGCGTGAGCCTCGAGCGCCCAGCGGCCGAGCCTTCCGCCTGCGGCTGTGGCGGCCACGCCGAGCAACGCGCACACCACCGCCACCCCGCTGGTCGGCAGAACGAGCGTCGTCCCGACGACGGTAAAGACCAGCGCGAGGGTCGTGTAGAAGTAGAAGTTCGCGCCCCTCCCTTGTCGGCGATCCACGAAGGCCAGAGACACGGCATAGCTGGCCACGCCGAGGCACAGAAAACCGGCACCAAACCAGCGCCCCTCAAGGCCCGTGACCCGAAGGATCGACGCCAGCCCCCACAGGCTGACCACGAGGGCCGCGGCCGTCTGCACGACTTCGAACGCGATGACGTTGCGGCCCTTGATCAGCGTCCTCACCCCGATGCTGGCCAGGTAGCTGCCGAGCAACAGCAGCAGGAACGCCAGCACCGCCTCGGGCGACTCGCGCGGCGTCTCGGTCAAGGCGCGCGTGACGAGGCCGATGGCCGCGATGTCTGCCAGGACGGCGACGGGCCAGCGCAACGCCCTCCAGTCGCGGACGTAGCCAAGCCACAGCGTGGCAATGCCCAACAGCACCAGCACCACGGCGTATGGGAGGGGCGCGTTGGTGGCCGGCACCAACACGAGCGACGTCATCAGCGCAGCGAGGGTGGCGGTCCAGGCCAGCGCGCGCTGGGGCCAACGCCACGCCACGAACAGTGCACAGCCGGTGAGTGCCCCAAGTGCCATCGCGCTCCCGGTCGGCCCGAAGAACCCGAACCGGACCGTCGTCTCCCAGACCAGCGGGAACCCGATGGCCGACGCCGTCAGACCGTGAAACGTCGCGCTCTCCGAGAGGCCTCGCGCCGCGCTCCTCCCGGCGCCAAACAGCCACGTCAGGGCGTACGCGAGCGCCAGCAGCGACCCGGCAAGCGGCGGCAGCGCGCCTGCCTCCGTGAGCGCACGCAGCAGGTACGCGCCCCCGAGCACGATCAGGCTGCGCCCGGCGAGCGACAGGATCGTCACCAGGTCCGAGGTCCGCCCGCCCGCTGGCTCCGCGGCCGCCTCCCCGCTCCTTCCGTCCTGACTGGCAACCGTCTGTGAGCGCCCGCCGGGCTCAAGCGCTGCCAGCCGGCGCTCGATGTGCTGGAGCCGCTCCTGCACGGCGCGCGTTGCGGCTTCGAGCTGCGCGATTCGGTCGTCCATCTCGCCCATGGCTTTAGTGCGCTCGCGCGGGCCTTGTCGCGGGCTCGGTCTCTTCCTGGTCCCACGGCGGCAGGAGCCTCACCAATACCCACAGGATCACAAACGGCAGGACCATGAGCACCACCGCCGGCAGCAGCCCCTCTCGCGTCGCGAACTGCATCTTGTAGACCGTGTACCCGAGGAAGCTCTTCGAGAACAGCTGCCCACCAATCACGACGTTCCAGCGCATCGCGAAGATCCCTATCATCGTCAAGGTGCCCGC